>JAQGNM010000030.1 GCA_028291845.1 Massilia sp.
AACGAGATGGAAACCATCCTCAACATCGCCAGCAACCTGGCCAAACGCGTCATCGGCCAGGACCACGCGATGGAGATGATCGCCAAGCGCATCCAGACCTCGCGCGCGGGCCTCGACAACCCGAGCAAACCAATTGGTGTGTTCATGCTGGCCGGTACCTCTGGCGTCGGCAAGACCGAGACGGCGCTGGCGCTGGCGGAAGAGCTGTACGGCGGCGAACAGAATCTCATCACCATCAACATGAGCGAATACCAGGAAGCGCACACGGTGTCGACCTTGAAGGGCGCGCCGCCGGGATACGTCGGTTATGGCGAAGGCGGCGTGCTGACCGAAGCGGTGCGCCGCAAGCCGTATTCGGTGGTGCTGCTCGATGAAGTGGAAAAAGCCCACCCGGACGTGCACGAGATGTTTTTCCAGGTCTTTGACAAGGGCTTCATGGAAGACGGGGAAGGCCGCTTCATCGATTTTAAAAATACCCTGATCATCCTGACGACGAATGCCGGCACCGACCTGATCGCCGGCCTGTGCAAGGACCCGGATTTGATGCCCGACCCGGAAGGCATGGCCAAGGCCTTGCGTCCGGCGCTATTGAAGGTGTTCCCACCGGCGCTGCTGGGCCGGATGGTGGCGACTCCCTACTACCCGTTGTCGGACGCGATGCTGGGCGAGATCGTCAAGCTGCAGCTTAACCGCATCAAGAAACGCGTCGAAGCCCGCTACAAGATTCCGTTCACGTACACCGAGGACGTCGTCAGGCTCGTGGTGTCGCGCTGCACCGAGGGAGAGTCAGGCGGGCGGATGATCGATGCGATTTTGACGAATACGATGCTGCCGGATATTTCGAAGGAGTTTTTGAATCGGATGATGGAGGGGCGGCCGGTGGAGGGGGTACGGGTCCAAGTGGAAACAGGTGAATTTGAGTATGGGTTTGAACACTGCAGCAAAGCGAATGCACTCGCAGGTTGAATATTGACTTTGAGGTGCTGAAAGCGAAGAGCAGGTTTCGAAAACTCGAGGAGCGTTTTTTTCATAATTTGAATAAGGAGTCGAAATGCAAGACATAGTTATGCAGACACTGGCTAACTGCGCTAACCAGAGGATTCTCCCGTGGGGGTTAAACGCGGGCATTGTTGGCGAATCATGGATTGCACACACGAACCTGGGCAATCCAGTGCCGGTATGGGTCCCGGGTGACGCAAATCCTCTGCGAAGATCGTACTTTTGCCATGGATGGGCACTCGGCACATATCAGCTGCACGGGTACACCGTTTTTTCCGGTCCGCCTCTCCAAACCGTATTAAATGATGAATGGGCGCCGGTCGTTTTACCTGCAGCAGGGGATATCTGTGTCTGGTTCGGGCCGGGTGGAGGTCTTGCAAGTACACCCTTGCATTCGGCGCGTGTGGAATTAGTCGGCGGTGCGGGTGTGAATATGCTCTTGCGCAGTAAGAACGGCACGGCGCCGCTCGGCGGAGCACAAGCTTTCGCGGCAGTGAACGCAGTTTATGGCGGTCCACCGCATAACTGTAACGCGCGCAGATTCTATCGACGGACCATAGCTTTGCCGAATGTTCTTCCGCCACTGCCTGAATGATGCAAGTACTTGTGGAACGAGAGAACAATGGGGCGTCACGAAATTAGCGCGCCACCGAGCGGGGGAATATTGGGGTCAAGTCTGACAAACGGACACGAACACGACAGTCAAGTGGTTTTGAACGTGTTTTAGCAAGGTGCGAGCGTCGTTGATGTTGAGAGCTAATAGACCATACCGCTTGAAAGTTGGACGTGTTGGAACGAGGTGTAGTCAAGACCGCGAAGTCAGAGCTTGGCCGGTCCTGCCCCGAACTTGCGTCTCCCGAGGGAAATCCATGTATTTTGACTGGAAAATAAACGGCTTCAGGCACCGGCCCGCCGCCCACCTGGCCAGCGGCAGCGAAAAACTGTACCGCGCCTGGGGCGGTCATCCGGGCCGCAAGTGGGGCAACAAGTTCATGGCGGGCGTATGTTTTTCACTGGACCGCGCGTGGTCGCGGGTCGAGGCGGAAAAGCTGTATTCGGTGATGGAATACCAGAACCCGGTGCATTTCATTACCGAGTTTTCCATCGATAAGAACACGCCGATCTGGATCGGAAAGGTGGATCCAGGCGATCCGCGCGCCATGTTGGGGAGGACGTCGGGAAGCCAGGTGCTGGTCGAGCGCAGTAATTTGCGCTTCGTTCACGAGGGGCTGACTTCCCAGTTGCGCGATAACCTTTCGCCGTTTTGGCTGTATACGGGAAAGTTGTCTGACTTGAGTTGTTGAGGTCGCTGTATGGACCGATGCGAGGAGCGTATGCAAAGGTGCACTGCCTTGTCGACACCTCACTCCCGCATCGGTGTCGCAGACTGAAGCAGCAGCTGTTGATCGTTTATTGAAGAGATTCACCATGCCAAACCAAGTCTCGATGGGCGCCATGATGACCTGCACCTTCGGCGCCGCGCCATCCTCGCTGGTGGTCCTGCCGGCAAACAAGGTGCTGTGCGAAGGCCCGCCCGCAGCCAACATCATGGACCACAAGCCGATGGTCAACGTCCTGCCGTTCGGCGTCTGCAGTTCGATGGCCAATCCGATGGTGATCGCGGCCACCGCCGCAGCGATGGGCGCACTGACGCCGATGCCGTGCATTCCGATGACGATGGCGCCGTGGGTGCCGGGTGCGCCGACGGTCATGATCGGCAAGATGCCGGCGCTGGACAACGTCTCCAAGTGCATGTGCAACTGGGGCGGCATGATCGCTTTCAGCATGCCCGGCACTGTCAAGACCATGATTCCATGATGCCGCACCAGCCTTGCCTGCGCGCACAGTGACCGATTCCTTCTACTGAAAAAATTACCCATGCCTGCAAGCCAATCGAATCGCCAGGCCTCCGTCAAGACCGCGCTGGCCGATGACGTGCTGCTTTTTGCCAACATGCAAGGCACCGAGCAGCTTGGGCACCTGTCGGAATATACGGTGACGATGGAGTCGCAGAGGCACGACATCCAGATCGCCGAAGTCCTCGGCAAGCCGCTCGACGTCATCTTGCTGGACAGTAAGGGGACGGGCAAGCGCTACTTCAACGGGGTTGTGACGAAGTTTTGCCACGTCGGTTCGAGCATCAACTTTTCGATTTACAGGGCAACCGTTCGGCCTGGGCTGTGGTTGCTCTCGCGCGCGTCGAACTGCCGTATCTTCCAGGAGATGTCGGTCCCCGACATCGTCAAGCAGGTGTGCGATGCCTACGGCAGCGACGTGGCACTGGACATCAGCGCGCTCAGCCAGTCCTACCAGTCGCTGCCTTATTGCGTCCAATACCGCGAGACCGACCTCGACTTCGTATGCCGCCTGATGGAAGAAAACGGCATTTACTTTTACTTCACCCATTCCGCCGGGCGCCACCTTACGATGCTGGCCGATTCTTACACGATGCACACGGCTATCGCGGGCTGCGACAAAATGCAAGTGGTGCCCGCGTCGCCCGACACGGAAGGCTTCACGGCTTGGACCATGAGCGGGACCATTACGGCCAGCAAGTACGACATCGACGATTTCGATTTTGAAAAAGCGCAAGCCAGCGTCACCGGCTCGTTACGGGCCACCGCGACGATGCCGGCAGCTTACGAGCAGGCGTCCTACGCCTTGTACGATTATCCGGGCAAGTACCTGACTTCGGCAGAGGGCGACGCGATTGCCAAGACCCGCCTCGAAAGCCTGCATGGGCAGGGGCAGGAAATCATTGCGTCAGCTAACGCGCGCGGCCTGTATCCGGGCGGACTGTTCACCCTGGTGGAGCATCCCCGCGCCGAGGCCAACAGCACCTACCTGGTGACCTCGGCGGGCTACAACATCACGGGCGACGATTATGCCAGCGGCGACCGGGCGTTTTCTTTCGCCTGCGAAATCACCGCGATCGACAGCGCTCACGCGTTCCGGCCGCTGCGCAGCGGCCCCCGGCCCGTGGTACACGGCCCGCAGACCGCAATGGTGGTCGGCAAAGCCGGCGAGGAAATCTGGACCGACAAGTACGGCCGCATCAAGGTGCAGTTTCACTGGGATCGGCTTGGCAAGGACGACGAAAATAGTTCGTGCTGGGTGCGGGTCGCCCAGGGTTGGGCCGGCAAGGGCTGGGGCGCGATGACGATCCCGCGTATCGGCATGGAAGTGGTGGTCAGCTTCCTCGAAGGCGACCCGGATCGTCCGCTGGTAACTGGCTGCGTCTACAACTCGGATGCATTGCCGCCCTACGACCTGCCGGCCAACCAGACCCGCTCGACGATCAAGTCGCAATCGTCGACAGGTGGCGATGGCTTCAACGAATTTCGCTTCGAGGACAAGAAAGGCGCCGAAGAAGTGTTCATGCACGCCGAACGCGACTTCCTGCGCGTGGTGAAGAACAACGACGCCCTCAAGGTGGGCTTTGAAACCGCCGACAAGGGCGACCAGACGGTCGACATCAAGAACGACCAGACCATCACCGTCGGCCACGACCAGATCGAGACGATCGACAACAACCAGGCCTTGAAGGTCAAGGTCGACCAGAAGATCGACGTCGGCGGCGACCAGGCGGTCGGGATCGACGGCGCCCAGAAGATCAAGGCCGGCACCACCATCGTCATCGAGGCGGGTACCTCGATCGAATTGAAAGTCGGCGGCAGCAGCATCAAGATCGAGGCGGCGAAAATCACCATCAAGTCGCCGGAGATCGAGATCGCCGCCGACGCCAACGCCAAGGTCAAGGCGGGGGCGATGATGGAAATTAAATCGGGCGCCGTCATGACCATCGGCGGCGCACTGGTGCAAATTAACTGATGCGGCGCGCTGCATTTATCCGCAATGTGCGTGCAGCGGCGACATATAGTCGACTGTCCGCTCAAGCTGGTTTATTCGGCATGCGCCATCCGGCCGCGGCGCACGCCGGCGGCAACTCACTTTTCCATCATCGATGCTGCTGACCTTCCGACTCCTGAGCTACCGTAACCTGCCGGTGCCACCGGCGCCGGCCGTGCGCCTCGGCGCTGCCGGCGGCACTATCGGCCGTTCGCCCGACAATGACCTGGTGCTCGACGATCCCAGTAAATATATCTCGCGCGTGCATGCGCGCGTGTCTGTGCAGGGCGATGCGTTTATGCTGGAGGACCTGGGCAGCAATCCCAGCGTGGTCAACGACCTTGCGCTGGGCAAGGGCAGCCAGACCGCGCTGGCCCATGCCGACCGCCTGGCCATCGGCGACTACCAGATCCAGGTCCTGATCGAGGCCGCGCCAGCGGTGGCTGCCGCGCCGCTGGCGCCGGCCCCTGCCAACGACACCGCCTTGCCGCTGTTCGAACCGCCGCCGGCGCCCGCCCCGGTGCAGCTGCCGCCGCTCGATTTCGCCTTCACCGGCGGCGCCGCCGCGCCCAAGGCGGCTGCCGAAGCGCAGGCCGAGCGCTACGTCGATCCGCTGGCCGGCGCCAGCATCCTGCAGACGTCGAGCGGGCAGGGTGCCGTCGATTTCGACGCCAACGATCCGCTCGGCCTGAACCTGTTCGGCGCGCCGCCGGCGCCCGCGCGCGCCGCCGAGAGCGATCATGTGTCGCCCGAGCTGGCCATGTTCGCGCCAGCGCCGTTTTCGGCGCCGGCGGCGCCCGGTGGCGGCTTCTCGATTCCGGCCGATTACGATCCGCTCGCCGATTTCTTTGCGCCGCCGCTGGCGCCTGCTGCGCCTGCTGCGCCTGTGCCGCCGCCGGTGCCGCCTGCAGCGCCCGCGCCGCTGGCGCCCGCATTCGAAGACAGCGCCGACCTGACCGCCTTTGCGGGTATGTCGTCGCCCGTTCCAGTGCCGCCGCCAGTTGCTTCTGCGCCGCCGCCACCGGCGCTGCCGGCAGCACTGCCGCCCGCAGCGCCGGCGCCGTTCGACACTCCCGCCAGCGGCGATGCCGACAACGCCGTGCTGCAAGCGCTACTGCGCGGCCTCGGCCTGCCGAACCTGCAGCTGCAGCGCCCCGCCGCCGAGGTGGCCGAACTGGTCGGCGCCCTCCTGCGCGAAGCCACCGCGGGCACCATGGACGTGCTGATGGCGCGCGCCGTGACGAAAAAGGAAAGCCGCATCGACATGACCATGCTGGCGGTGCGCGCCAACAATCCTTTGAAATTTTTCCCCAACGCCGAAGGGGCGCTGACGCAGATGCTGACCGGCGCCATGGCCGGCTACATGGCGCCGCGCGACGCCATGGCAGGGGCCTTCGATGACTTGCGCGCGCACGAGCTGGCGGTGATTGCCGGCATGCGCGCGGCGCTCGGCGCCGTGCTGCACCGCTTCGATCCCACGCAGATCGAAGCGCGCCTGGCGGTGCCGACGGTGATGGACAAGATGCTGTCGTCGAACCGCAAGGCCAAGCTGTGGGACCGGCTGGTGGAGCTGTACGGCGAAATCGCCCGCGAGGCCGACGACGACCTGCAGCGCCTGTTCGGCGAAAAATTTTCGGAAGCGTACGAGGAGCAGGTCGAGCGCCTGCGCCGCGCCAAGCAAAAATAAGGGTGGCCGCCGGCCATGCCGGCACGCCACCGAAAACACCATGAAGAGGCAGTGATGGCTTGGAAGAACAAGGTGGTCTGGTCCGAAGGCATGCTGCTGCAGCCGCAGCACTTGCAGCAGCATGACCGCTATTGGCAAAGCCAGCTGGAGAACCGGGTGGCCGCCCTGCGCCCGTACAGCTGGGGCTTCATCGACCTGAAGATCGACGAGCACCAGCTGGCGCTGGGCAAGCTGGCGCTGACCGCCTGCAGCGCGGTGCTGCCCGATGGGACGCCGTTCACCCTGCCGGCCGACGACGTGCTGCCGCTGCCGCTCGATATTCCGGTGGACGCCCGCAACGTCATGGTGGTGCTCGCGCTGCCGCTGCGCCGCCACGGCGTGGCCGAAGTGGCCCATGCCGCCGGCGACGCCCCTGACAATTTCGCCCGCCACCGCACTGCCGACTACGAGGTGTGGGACAGCAACGGGCTCGATAACAGCGCCTTGATGCAGGTAGGCCAGCTGCGCCTGCGCTTGGCGCTGGCGTCCGAGGTGGTCAACGCCTACGCCACCATCGGCGTGGCGCGCATCGTCGAGCGGCGCGCCGACAACCGCGTGGTGATCGATCCCGACTACAGTCCGCCGTGCCTGGATTTTCGCGCCGCGCCGCGCCTGGCCGCGTTTGCCGATGAACTGGTGGGCCTGCTGCACCAGCGCGGCGACCTGCTGGGCGCGCGCCTGTCGCAGCCGGGCGCTGCCGGCGCCGCCGAAATCGCCGACTTTTTGCTGCTGCAGCTGCTCAACCGGGTCGAGCCGCTGGCGATCCACCTGGCCGGCGCCACCGGCGTGCATCCGGAAACCTTGTACAGCATGATGGTGCAGCTGGCCGGCGAACTTGCCACCTTCACCGATGCGGGCAAGCGCGCCGCTGCTTATCCAGGCTATCGCCACGACGCGCTGGCCGAATCGTTCGCGCCGGTGATCGCCGACCTGCGCCGCGCGCTGTCGACGGTGATGGACACGCAGGCGGTGCCGATTCCGCTGGATGAACGCCAGTTCGGCATCCGGGTGGCGGTGGTGCCCGACCGTGAGCTGCTGCGCTCGGCCACGTTTGTCCTGGCCGTGAATGCCCACATGCCGCCGGAACTGCTGCGCGGCGCCTTCCCGGCGCAAGTGAAAATCGGCTCGGTCGAAAAAATCCGCGACCTGGTCAACCTGCAGTTGCCCGGCATCGGCTTGCGGCCCTTGCCGGTGGCGCCGCGCCAGTTGCCGTTCTATGCCGGCTACACCTACTTCGAACTCGACAGCGGCAGCGAATACTTCCAGCACTTGCACCAGTCGGCCGGCTTTGCCATGCACGTGGCCGGCGATTTTCCGGGATTGCAGATGCAGTTCTGGGCCATCAGGAGATAAGCCGCCGTGAGCACTCAAGAGCCAGGAGTCCCGGAGCAGGATCCCGACGCCACCATGCTGGTGCCCAACCCGGGCGGGCGCCGCGCGGCGCCCGCACCAGCTGTCGCGCCAGCGGCGCCCCCGATCGCGGCCTTTGCCGCGCCGCACGTGGCGCCGGCCGGCAGCGGCCTCAATCCCCTGGTGCTGGCTGCCAATCCTTTACTGGACCTGGTGGTGCCGCTGCGGCACACGGTGCAACCGCCCGACCTGAACGCCCTGCGCGAAAAACTGGCGGCGGCGATCCGCACTTTCGAGACCGACGCGCGCGCCGCCGGCGTGCCGCTCGAATCGATCGCCGCCGCGCGCTACGCCCTGTGCACGCTGCTCGACGAGACCATCGCCGGCACCGCCTGGGGTAGTGGCGTATGGGGCTCGCGCAGCCTGCTGGTGGCGTTTCACAACGAAGCCTCCGGCGGCGAAAAGGTGTTCGTCATTCTGCAGCGCCTGAGCCAGGACGCCGCCAACCAGCTCGACCTGCTGGAATTGATGTACCTGTGCCTGGCGCTGGGCCTGGAAGGGCGCTTTCGCGTGGCCGAGCAGGGCCAGGCGCAGCTGGCCACCTTGCGCGAACGCTTGCTGCAGCTGATCCGCCAGCACCGCGGCGCCGCCGAGACCGATTTATCGCCCCATTGGCGCGGCGCCAGTGCCGCCGACGAGGGCCCGCGCCGGCGCCTGCCGGTGTGGGTGCTGGCGGCGGTTGCCGCCGCGGTGCTGCTCGGTGTCCAACTGGTCGGCTCATCACTGCTCAACAGCCGCTCCGATCCGGTGTTCGCCAAGTTGTCGGCGATTCGCCAAAGCGCGCCTGTGGCTGCCGCGCCGGCGACCGCGCTGGACGCGCCGCCGGCAGCGGCGCCGGTGGCGCGCTGTTTGGCGCCGGAAGTGGCGCAAGGCCTGGTGACGGTCAACCAGTCGGCGGCGCGCACCACCATTTCAATCCGCGGCGACGGCATGTTCGGCTCGGGCAGCGCGGAACTGGAGTCGCGCCTGCAGCCGCTGCTCGGGCGCATCGGCGACGCCCTCAAGACCTTGCCGGGCAAGGTCATCGTGGTCGGCCACACCGACAATGCCAGGCCTGGCCTGTCGGCGCGCTTTCCATCGAATTACGACTTGTCCAGGGCGCGTGCGGCCAGCGTCATGCAAGTGCTCGCGGCGCGTGCCGGCCCGCCCGAGCGCTACAGCGCCGAGGGACGCGGCGACGCCGAGCCGCTGGTGCCTAACGACAGTGCGGCAGCGCGAGCGAAAAACCGCCGCGTCGAACTGGTGGTGCTGGCGCCGGCCGCCGCCCAGTGACCGGGGCCGCCGGCAGGCATGCATTGATTTCACTGCAAGGGACGCCGCGCGTCCCGCTTTACTTCTTTTAGGCCGCCACGGCGGGGTGTTATGAAACGACTGTTTTCCTGGCTGCTCAAGCGTTCGGTGCTGTCCTTTACCGGCGTGCTGCTGTTGTCGCTGGTGGTGTGGTTCGAAGCGCCCCTGTTGGCCTTCGACGGCAAGGAACCGTTCGCCGGCAGCGGCGTGCGCCTGGCCATCATCGCGCTGATGTTCGCCGCCTGGGCCCTCTGGTGGGGCTGGAAGGCGTTGTCGGCGCAACTGGCCAACCGCCGGCTGATGGCGGCGATGGCGGCGCCGGATCCTGCCGCGGCGGCGGCGCCGGCCGGCGCCAATCAGGAAGCGCTGCAGGAACAGGCGGCGCTGAAAAAGCGCATGGACGAGGCGATGGCGGTGCTCAAGAAAAGCAGCGCCGCCGGCAAGCGGCAAGGCCGCTGGTCGGGCCAGTACCTGTACCAGCTGCCTTGGTATATGTTCGTCGGCGCCCCCGGCAGCGGCAAGACCACCGCGCTGACCCATTCGGGCCTGCGCTTTCCGCTGGCCGAGAGCATGGGCGCGGGCGCCATCGGCGGCGTCGGCGGCACCCGCCAGTGCGACTGGTGGTTCACCGACGAGGCGGTGCTGCTCGACACGGCGGGCCGCTACACCACCCAGGACAGCAACGCGCAGCTCGACCAGGCCGGCTGGCACGGCTTTCTCGATCTGCTTAAAAAGCACCGTCCGCGCCGCCCCATCAACGGCATCATCGTCGCCGTCAGCGTCGCCGACCTGCTGCGCCAGGGGCCAGCCGCGCGCCAGGCCCAGGCGATGGCGATCCGCGCCCGCATCAAGGAACTGCACGAAAAACTGGGCAGCACCTTTCCCGTCTACGTCACGGTCACCAAGTGCGACCTGCTGGCCGGCTTCATGGAGTACTTCGACAAGCTGGGCAAGGAAGAGCGCGCGCAGGTGTGGGGCGTCACCTTTCCGCTGGCGCCGGCCGCCGCCGCCGCGCCTTCGCCGCTGGCCGATTTCCCGGCGCGCTTTGCGGAACTCGAACAGCGCTTGCAAGCCAATGTGCTGGCGCGCATGCAGGACGAGCGCGACATGCAGCGGCGCGCGCTGCTGTATGGTTTTCCCCAGCAGTTCGCCGGCCTCGGTGAAGTGCTGCAGGGTTTTCTCGCCGCCGTGTTCGAGCCGAACCGGTTCGAGCCGACCGCCCAGCTGCGCGGCGTGTACTTCACCAGCGGCACCCAGGAAGGCAGTCCGATCGACCGCGTGATGGGTGCCCTGGCCGCCACGTTCGGCCTGAACCGCACGGCGCTGGCGCCCAACGCCGCCAGCGGGCGCAGCTACTTCCTCACCGATCTGCTGCGCGAAGTGATGTTCAAGGAAGCGGGCCTGGCCGGCATCGACCTGCGCCACGAACAGCGCCGCCGGCGCCTGCGCTGGCTGGGCGCCGGCGCGGCCGCCCTGGCGGTGCTGCTGCTCGGCGCCGGCCTGGCCACCAGTTACGTGCGCAACAGCGCCACCGTGGCCGAGGTGGACCGCGCCAGCGATGCGCTCGACAAGCAGGTGCGCGCTACCCCGGCGGCCGGGCCGATGACGGCGATCCTGCCGATGCTCGACGCCGCCCGCGCGCTGCCGGGCGGTTACGATGCGCGCGAGGCCGGTACGCCCCTGCTGACCCGCTTCGGCCTGAACCAGTCCGACAAGCTGGGCGCCGGCGCCCGGCTGGCCTACCAGCGGCTGCTGCGCTCGGCCTTGCAGCCGCGCCTGATGCAGCGGCTCGAGGAAGTACTGCGGCGCGGCGATGCCAACAGCCAGGAACAACTGTGTGAAACCCTGCGCGTGTACCTGATGCTGGGCCAGCCGAACCATCTCGATGCCGAGTCGGTACAGGCATGGCTGGCGGTGGACGGGCGCCGCAGCCTCGCGGACGCCACCCTTGAACAGCGCGAACGTCTGGGCGCCCATTTGGCGGCGATGCTGGAAGCGGGCGGCGGCAGCGCCGAGCCGCCCGTGCTCGACGCCGCGCTGGTCGGCAAGGTCCGCGCCACGCTGGCAATGATGCCGCTGCCCGAACGCGTGTATAACCGCGTGAAGCGCCAGGTGGCGCAGGCGCGCTTGCCGGAATTTAGCGTCAACGGCGCGGTCGGCCGCGATTTTTCGGCTCTGCTGGCGCGTAAAAGCGGCGAGCCGCTCAGCCGCGGCATCGCCGGCATCTACAGCGTGGCCGGCTACCGCGAAGTGCTCAAGCAAACCCCGCTGGCCTTGCTCGACATGGCCAAGGACAGCTGGGTGCTGGACCGCCGCGAGGGCGGCGACGCCGTCGCCGGGCTGGCAGGCGACGACATGAACAAGGCGGTGCTGCAGCTGTATTACGCCGACTACATCGCCCAGTGGGATGCCTTGCTGGCCGACGTGCGGGTGCTGCCGTTCTCCAGCCTCGACCAGGGCGCCCGCATCACCAACGCGCTCGCCGCGGCCGATTCGCCCTTGAAAGCGTTGATGGTGGCGGCGGCGCGCGAGACCACCCTGGAAGGGGCGGCGAAAAGCGCCGTCGCGATCGGCAAGGCGGTCAGCGGCAAGTTATCCGAAGCGAGAAAGAAGCTCGAAGCGGCGCTGGGCGCGGAGGATGCGCTGGCGCCGGCCGCGGCGCCGGCAGCGGTCAACCCCGTCGACCGCCATTTCGACGCCTTGCACAACCTGGTCGGCACCGCTGCCGCACCCGGCGCGCTCGACGCCCAGCTGGCATTGCTGAAGGATGCGTCGCAGTTTTTCGATGCCGCCGACAAGGCGCGCCGCGCCGGCACCCCGCCGCCGGCCGGCGACGCCCTGCAAAAGGTCAAGCGCGCCGCCGACGGCGCGCCGGCGCCGCTCGGCGCCATGCTGCAAAATATCGACAGCACCGGCGCCGGCCTGACCCTGGGCGGCGAGCGCGCCCGCATTGCTGCCTTGTGGGCGGCCGAAGCGGCGCCGTTCTGCCGCGACGCCATCGCCGGCCGCTACCCGCTGGTGAAGAGCGCCACCCGCGACGTCACCCCGGACGACTTCGGCAAGTTCTTCGGCACCGGCGGCGTGATGGACGACTTTTTCAGCAAGCACCTGGCCGCTCAGGTCGATACCTCCGGCAGCCAGTGGAAGTGGCGCGACACCGGAGAGGCGCCGATCGGCATCGCCCAGGACGTGCTGAACCAATTCCAGCGCGCCGCGCGCCTGCGCGACATGTTCTTCGCCGCCGGTGGGCGCCAGGGATCGCTGCGCTTCGAGTTGACGCCGCTGGCGGGCGACCCGGCCTTGACCAAGGTGGTGCTCGATATCGACGGCCAGCCGGTGACCTACGCTGCCGGCACGCCATCGCGCCCGGCCGCCATCGTTCTGCCGAGCGGCAAGGGCGGCGGCCAGGTGCGCTTCGACGCCACGCCGGCCCTGCGCGGCGAGCTGCGCACCGACGGCCCGTGGGCCTGGTTCCGCATGCTCGACAAGGGCGTCCTGCAAAGCGCCGGCCAGCCCGAGCGTTACACCTATAACGTCGACCTGGATGGCCACAAGATGAGCTACCAGCTGACCGCCAGCAGCGTGGTCAACCCGTTCCGCCGCGATACGCTGGAACAGTTCCGCTGCCCGGCGGCGTGGTGAAGATGGGCGTTGACGTTTCCGGCAACGTCTGCGGCAGCCGTCCGGGATTTTTCGGCAAGGTGCGCAGCCACGGTGATTTTGTCGGCGCCGCCTTGCCGCCGGCGTTTCGCCAGCGCTGGGACCAGTGGCTGCAGGCGGGCCTGCTGCACAGCCGGGCCGAGTTGGGAGCCGACTGGCTGGCGGCCTGGCTGAACGGGGCGATCTGGCGTTTTGCGCTGGGCGCGGGCGTGGCCGACGAGTTGCCCTGGTGCGGCGTGATGATGCCCGGCCTGGACAAGGTGGGCCGTTACTTTCCGCTGACGATCGCATCGCCCTGCGCCATCGGCGCGGCCTTGCCCGATGCGGGCTGGTTCGAACAGTTGGAAACGCTGGCCCTGCAATCGCTGGAACCGGACTTCGACCTGGCCGCTTTCGATGCGGCGCTTGCCGCGCTGCCTGCCGCCGACAGGACAGGCGAATTGGCGCCGGCGCCCGGGCCGCCGGCTGGACGCAGCCGCTGGTGGACCGAGGGCGGCGCCCTGGTGGCGCCTTGCCAGGCATCGTGCGCCGGCTTGCCGACGGCGGCGCAATTTACCGCGCTGCTCGATGGCAGATGGGTCGAGCGGGGCTGGCCGCCGTGATCAATCGCAGCGCGCCAGCAGCACCGTGATGTTGTCGCGCCCACCGTACTGCTTGGCCATCTCGATCAGGCGCGCGGCGCCATCGAGCAGCGCCTGCCCTTCATTCGATGGCGCGGCGGCCACCGCCGCCGCCAGCACGTTCTCCATCTCGCCATGCGGCACGCTGCCGTGCAAGCCATCGCTGCACAGCATCAACAGGTCGCCGCCCAGCACCATGTGCGAGCGTACTTCGGGCACGATCGCTTCGCTCGGGCCTACCGCCTGCAGCAGCAGGTTGCGTGGCGGCAGACTGTCGAACAGGCCCGCTTCGAGCGCCTGCTGGTACATGGTCTGATCGCGCGAGAGTTGTTCGAGTGCCCCCCCGCGCAGGCGATACAGGCGGCTGTCGCCGACGTGAAACAGCACCAGCGCGGTGCTGCCGGCGGGGCGCCAGAAACCGGTGAGGGTGGTGCCCATGCCGCCGCCTTCGCCCCGTTCGCCCTGGCGGTTTTGCGCGTACAGCCGGGCGTTGGCGCCGGTGACGGCCTGCTGCACCAGGCGCACCAGCGGCGCGGCGGGGTCGGACCAGGTGGCGTCGGGATCGTGCGGTGCCGCCGCCGTGACG
>JAQGNM010000106.1 GCA_028291845.1 Massilia sp.
TGCCGCACTGACCACCTTGCTGTTTGCCAACGTGCTATTCGTGTTGATGTTGCACGCGATTCCCCTGCTCGGCCAGTTCGTTGCCGTGCTGCTGATTCCGTCGCTGAGCATGGCGCTGATGCAGGGCTGCCTGATGATCGAGAACAAGCAGCGGGTCGCCTTGCCGGTGCTGCTGACCGGCTTCCGAAAGCCGCTGATATTTACCTTGCTGAAAATCGGCGTGGCCTACCTGGCCGTCGTCGTCATCACCACCCTGCCCGGCCTGCTGGTGCTGGGCGACGCCGTCATGCGCCGCACGCAAATGACTTCTGCCAACATCGGCGGCGGCCAGGCGCTGATCCTGATGCTTTGCAGCCTGGTGCAGATTTTCGCGCTGGTGGCCTTGTCGTTTGCCGCCCCGCTCGCTACCTGGCAAAAAATGGCGCCTCTAAAGGCACTGTTCTACAGCTTTTTTGCCGTCTGGCGCTCGGCCCGCGTGTTCGTGGTCATGCTGATGGCCTGGCTCGGCTTGTTCGTGCTGGTCAGCATCATCCCGCGCTTTTTATTGGGCAATTCGATGGTTGGCTTCGTCGTCATGGCCTGGATCGGTTTCCTGTTTATCTTGCTGTTGCAGTGCGCGATGTTTGCCAGTTACCGGCAGATTTTCGGGGCGCCCGAAGCGGCGGTGAGCCTGGCGAAAGGGTAAAAAAAGCCGGACATTGCTGTCCGGCTTTTTTTGCAAGCTCATTTATAAAGCGCAATTGTCAGCGGGCCACCCGGTCGAGCTTGGCAATCGACAGGTCCAGCATCTTCATGCCGGCGCGGCCGAAATTGATCTGCGCGCGCGCCGAACTGCCGCTGCCTTCGATGTTGACGATCACCCCTTCGCCGAACTTGGCGTGAGCCACCGACTCGCCAATTTTCCAGCCGGGGCCGGATTGCTTCTGCGTGATCGCCTGGGCAATCTTGTTGTCCGCGCCGGCGCTGTTGAACTTGGTGTCGTCCCACGCTGATTTTTTATTCGCGAACCAGTGCGACTGCACCCGCGGCGACATCCATTTCAAGGCATCTTCCGGCAACTCGTCGAAAAAGCGCGACTTGGCGTTATAACGGGTCTGGCCGTGCAGCATGCGCGTTTGCGTAAAACTCATGTACAGGCGCTTCTTGGCGCGCGTGATCGCCACGTACATCAGGCGGCGCTCTTCGTCGACGCCGTCGAGTTCGCGCGAACTCGATTCGTGTGGAAACAAGCCCTCTTCCAGGCCGGTGATGAACACGGCGTCGAATTCCAGGCCTTTTGCCGAGTGCACCGTCATCAACTGCAAGGCGTCCTGGCCGGCCTGCGCCTGGGCGTCGCCCGCCTCGAGCGATGCATGCGAAAGAAACGCCGACAGGGGCGACATCACGGTGGCCAGCGGCGCGTCGGCGTCGAGGATTTCGATACCGTCCAGGTACGCCACCGCGTCGCCCGACTGCGCCTGGGCAGGCGGCCCCAGGTGCGCCGGTGCGCCCTGGCCAAAACCTTCTTCCTGGACGAACTGGGCGGCCGCATTGACCATCTGCTCGAGGTTCTCGATGCGGTCGGCGCCTTCTTTTTCGTTGGCGTAATGGGTCAGCAGGCCGCTCGCCTCCAGCACCACGCGCACCATTTCAGGCAGCGCCAGCTGTTGCGTTTCAAAGCGTGCGCTCTCGATCAACTTGACGAAGCCGCCCAGCGACGACCCCGACTTGCCGGTGACGTAAGGCACGGCGGCGTACAGGGAAATGCCGTACTGTTCGGCGGCCGCCTGCAAGGTCTCGATCGAGCGCATGCCGATGCCCCGCGTCGGGAAATTAACCACGCGCAAAAATGCCTGGTCGTTGTTGGGATTGTCCATCAGCTGCAGATAGGCAATCGCGTGCTTGACCTCGGCGCGCTGGAAGTAACGCTGGCCGCCGTAGACGGTGTAGGGCAAGCCGGCGGCAAACAGCGCGTGCTCGATCACCCGCGACTGCGCATTCGAGCGGTACAAAATCGCGATCTCGTTGCGCAGGGCGCCGTCGGCCACCAGGCCCTTGGTTTCCTCGACGATCCACTGGGCTTCTTCCAGGTCGGACGAGGCTTCATAGATGCGGACCTGTTCGCCATGGCCGGCGTCGGTCCGTAAATTCTTGCCGAGACGCTTGGCGTTATTGGCGATCAAGGTGTTGGCGCTGTCGAGGATGTGGCCATGCGAGCGGTAGTTCTGCTCCAGCTTGATCAAGTTCTCGACAGCGAACTCGCGCTCGAAGGCGCTCATATTGCCGACATTGGCGCCGCGGAAGGCATAAATGCTCTGGTCGTCGTCGCCGACGGCGAACAGCGCGCCGCCAATGGTGGTGCCGTGGCCGGCCAGCATTTTTAACAAGCCATACTGCAAATCGTTGGTGTCCTGAAACTCGTCGACCAGGATGTGCTTGAACCGCTGCTGGTAATGCTCGCGCAGCGGTTGATTGCGTTGCAGCAGCTCGAAGGCGCGCAGCAGCAGCTCGGCGAAGTCGACCACGCCTTCTCGTTGGCATTGCTGGTCGTACAGATCGTACAACTCGACCATCTTGCGCTCGACCGGATCGAAGGCTTCGACCTTGTTGGCGCGCAAACCCTGGTCCTTGGCGTTGTTGATGAAATACATCAAGGCCTTGGCCGGATACTTTTCATCGTCGACGTTGTTGGCTTTCAGTAGACGCTTGATCATCGACAATTGGTCTTGCGAGTCGAGGATCTGGAATGCTTGCGGCAAGGCGGCGTCGCGATAGTGGGTGCGCAAGAAGCGGTTGCACAGGCCGTGAAAGGTACCGATCCACATGCCGCGCGTCGACACCGGCAACATCGCCGACAGCCGCGTGAGCATTTCCTTGGCCGCTTTATTGGTAAACGTCACCGCCATGATGCCGGCCGGCGACACCTGGCCGGTCTGGATCAGCCAGGCGATACGCGTCGTTAACACCCGCGTCTTGCCGGAGCCGGCGCCCGCCAGGATCAGGGCGCTCTGGGCCGGTAAAGTCACCGCGGCAAGTTGTTCGGGATTGAGGTTGTGGAGGAGTTTGGACATCTACCCATTATACCGGCTGACACGTCCGTCCCGGCTGCGCGCGAACGTCGCAGATGCCCGGCGCGCCATCATTGGGTGCCCGAACAGCGCCCGCGATTGTGTCGCATTTGTGCCGCATTTTTTGCATGAGACGCAATAGTGTAAATAATTTCACACTCAGCTGTTGAGTTTTGCTATTGATGCAAGTACATTATTTCCGTATTGACGTGCATTGATGACCATTCCACTGAACACGGCGAAAGCAAGCCCCCATCCTGCCCAGCAGCGCCAGCGCCGCCGTCGCTGTCAGCGAAGCGCTGGTGGCGACACTGATGGCCCTCTACGGCGCCGAGTCCGCCAGCGCCAGGCCCGCTAGATCCCGTCCTTCCAAGCAACAACCCAGCCCCCCAACCGGAGAAAAGAAGCAATGAAACAAACTGCATCATTACGCCAGCGGCCTGCTCCACGCATCCTGGTCCTGGCCCTGGCCAGTGTGTTCGGCGCCGGCGCGCCGGCGTTTGCCCAGCAACAGAGCGAGGGCGCCGACAACGCCAACGTCGCCCGCGTGGAAATCACCGGTTCCTCCATCAAGCGGCTGGCCTCGGAGACGGCCTTGCCGGTGCAGGTGCTGCGCCGTGAAGACATCGACAAGAGCGGCGTGACCACCGCCGCCGAACTGCTGAAAACCATCAGCGCCAACACGGCGCCCCTGTCGGACGGCGCCAGCATCACCGATGGCACTTCCGGCCAGCGCGGTTTCAATGGCGCCAACCTGCGCGGCCTGGGGGTGTCGTCCACCCTGGTGCTGCTCAACGGCCGGCGCCTGGCCAACTTCGCTTCGCCCGGCGACAATGCCGGCGTCGACTTGAACAACATCCCGGCCGGAGCGATTGCCCGCGTGGAAATCCTCAAGGATGGCGCCTCGGCCATCTACGGCACCGACGCCATCGGCGGCGTCATCAATTTTATTACCCGCAAGGACTACACCGGGGTCGACCTGAACGCCTCGGTGGCCGGCACCCAGGATGGCGGCGCCGGCAAGCGCACGGCCAGCATCAGCGCCGGCTACGGTTCGCTCTCGACCGACCGTTTCAATGTGTTCGGCACGCTCGACGTGCAAAAACTGGGCCGGCTGCGCTCGTCCCAGCGCGACTTCATCAAGGAGCGCCCGCTGGCCACCACCCTGCCCGCGCAGATGTCGTCGAACACCTATCCTGCCAACGTGGATATTTCCAGCGCCCAGCGCAACGCCCTGATCGCCGCCGGCCTGCTGCCGGCCGGCGCCACCCGCACCCGCATCAACCCCAGCGCACCCGGTTGCAATCCGCCGGCTACCGTGTATGCGCCGGACGGCCCGGGTGGCCCGCTGGCCTGCGGTTACGACTACATGCAGGACACGGAAATCTATCCCGAGTCGAGCAAGGTCGGCTTCGTCGGCCGCGCCACCTTCCAGCTCAACAACGACACCCAGCTGTACGCCGAGCTGGTGCAATCGCGTACCGAGAGCCGCTACGTGCTCAGCCCCAATCCGCAACGCATCCGCGACCTGCCGGTGTCGCTGCTGCCGGCCAGCTACGCCGCGGCGCTCAGCCGCCCGGGCCTGCCGACCACCTTCAGCGGCATCCGCTACCGCATGACGGAAGCGGGCAACCGCAGCAATGAAGTCACCAGCGATGCCCAGCGCATCGTGCTGGGCGCCAACGGCAACCTGGCGGGTTGGGATTACGACATCGGCCTGGCCCGCGCGCAAAACAAGGCAGTCGACAAGTACGTCGATGGCTATGTGTTGTACGACCAGTTCGAAGCAGGCGTGCGCTCGGGCCTGATCAATCCCTTCGGCCCCTCGTCCCAGGCCGGCCGCGACTTGATCAATTCGATCAAGGTCAACGACAACGCCCGCAATTCGAAAGGTATTGCCACCTCGATCGACGGCAAGGTGTCGAAAGCGCTGGCCAACCTCGAGGGCGGCGAACTGGCGATGGCGCTCGGCTTTGAAGTGCGCCGCGAAAACACGACGTTTGCGGCGTCGCCCCTGTTGATGTCGAACAACGTCGCCGGCGACCGCGATTCGACCCTGACCAGCGGCACGCCGGTCGACCTGACCGCCACCGATGACAGCCGCCGCGTCCATTCCGTGTTTGCCGAAATCAACGCGCCGTTTACCAAGGAAGTCGAAATGCAGCTGGCGGTGCGCCACGACCGCTACAGCGAAGTGGGCTCGACCACCAATCCAAAGGTCGGCCTGCGCTGGCAGCCGACCCAGAGCGTGGTGCTGCGCGGCTCGGCCGGCACCGGTTTCCGGGCGCCGTCGCTGTCGGACCTCAAGCGGCCGGTCATCTTCGGCACCGCTGCCGGCTTTCTCACCGATCCCCAGTGCGTGGCCAGTGGCGAGACGATCGACACCTGCACCGACCAGTACCCGGTCGAGCGCCGCTCCAACCCCAATTTGCAACCAGAAAAATCGCGCCAGTTCTCGCTTGGCGGTGTGTACGCACCGAACCGGCAACTGTCGGCTTCGCTGGATTACTGGAACATCCGCAAGACCAACGTCATCAGCACCCTGGGCGAGCAGATCATCGTCGACAACCCGGCCAAGTACAACGGCACGTACATCCAGCGTGACGAGGACGGCTTCATTACGAGCATCCTGCTGCAAAAGGAAAACCAGGGGCGCCTCAACACGGCCGGCTTCGATATCGGCCTGGAGTCGCGTAACTGGAACACCGGCATCGGCAAGTTCGGCGCCAGCCTGAACGGCACCTACATCACCAAGTACGACCGCCAGTTCGGCGCCCAGGAACCGGACCGCAGCAACCTCGGCGTGTTTCTGAACGACCAGGCGATCCAGCGCTGGCGCCATCGCGCCAGCCTGGACTGGGACCTGGGAGCGCTGTCGCTGACCTTGGCCAACCAGTACTCGTCAGGCTACACGG
>JAQGNM010000136.1 GCA_028291845.1 Massilia sp.
GTGTTCGACAAGGCCACCAACAAGCTGATGCTGGCAACCGGCTCGCCGGGCGGCCCGGCCATCATCAACTACGTGGCGAAAGTGCTGGTCGGCACGCTCGACTGGAACCTGAACGTCCAGCAAGCCATCGCCTTGCCCAATTTCGGCAGCCGCAACGGCCCCACCGAGCTGGAAGAGCGTCGCTTTCCCCAGAGCACCATCGACGGCTTGAAGGCGAAAGGGCACGTGGTCAGGCTGACCGAGCAGAATTCGGGGCTGCACGGGATTCAGCGCTTGTCGATCCACGGGCAGGATTTTTGGTTTGGTGGCGCCGATCCGCGGCGGGAAGGTGTGGCGAAAGGTGATTAATCGCTGCGGCGGGCAGAAGGGGGACTGGCGCCAACGGTGCCTGTCCCATGCCTACATTACCTCCAAGGCTTAATCTGATGGTAGGACGGCAATGGGACAGGCATCTGCGCGCTTGCGCGCTTGTGCCATTCGCGGCCCGGCCAGTCCCCCTGCTGCAACTTTCCCTAGCCGAGCTCGCCTTGAGCCTGCTACCCTTGTCGGATGGAACTCCTCGAGAAAACCGGCCTGATCCTTACTGGCGGCGGTGCGCGCGCCGCCTATCAGGTCGGCGTTCTGCAGGCGATCTCGCAATTGTTGTGGGAGGCGGGCTGGCCGCCGGCGCGCAATCCCTTCGATATCATCTGCGGCACCTCGGCCGGGGCGATCAATGCCACCGCGCTGGCCTGCCGCGCCGATAATTTCGGCGAAGGGGTGCAACAGCTGCTCGACGTCTGGGAACATTTTCGGGTCGAGCAGGTGTACCGCGCCGACTCGCTGGGGGTGCTGCGCTCGGGCGCGCGCTGGCTGTCGATCCTGTCGTTCGGCTGGCTA
This sequence comes from Massilia sp., assembly GCA_028291845.1. Taxonomy (GTDB): domain Bacteria; phylum Pseudomonadota; class Gammaproteobacteria; order Burkholderiales; family Burkholderiaceae_D; genus JAFCUW01. The sequence goes on from JAQGNM010000136.1 coordinate 880, forward strand.
CTGCGCAAATGGCGCGCGGCGCCGCCCGCCTCGCTGCTCGACAACACGCCCCTGGCCGGTCTGCTGCACCGCATGCTCGATCTGCCGCGCCTGGATGCGGCGCTGGCCGACGGCCTGCTGCACGCGCTCGCCGTCAACGCCTCGTCCTACACGGGCGGTCAGCACGTGACGTTTTTTCAGTGCGCCGAGGAGGTGGCTCCCTGGGTGCGCACGGCGCGCACCGCCCAGCGCGACCAGATCGGCGTCGAGCATCTGCTGGCGTCGTCGGCGATACCGTTTATTTTTCCCGCCGTGCCGCTGTACCTGGACGGCCACCATGAATACTGCGGCGACGGCAGCATGCGCCAGTTGGCGCCGATTTCGCCGGCCATCCACCTGGGGGCGACCCGCGTGCTGGTGGTGGGGGCGGGGCGCATGCACGAACCGAGGGGGAACGGCCGGCCGCAGGCGCGCTATCCGACCCTGGCGCAAATCGCCGGCCATGCCATGTCCTCGATTTTCCTCGACAGCCTGGCGGTCGACATCGAGCGCCTCAATCGCATCAACGCCACCCTGTCGCTGATGCCGCCGCAGATGCGCGCGCAGGGCGCCCTGCGGCAGGTGGAGCTGCTGGTGATCGCCCCGTCCGAGCGCCTCGACGACATCGCCGCCCGCCATACCGCCAGCCTGCCGGCGCCGGTGCGCGTGCTGCTGTCGGGGATCGGCGCCACCGAGACGCGCGGGGCGGCGCTGGCGTCTTACCTGTTGTTCGAGGCCGGTTACACCCGTGAACTGATCCGCCTGGGCCAGCGCGATACCCTGGCCCGCAAAGCCGACGTGCTGGCGTTTTTCGGCTCCTGACATGCGCGCCTCGCTGATCGCGCCGTGGCGCCTGCCCCGCTCCCTGCTGAAGGCGGCGCTGCTGTCGCTGCTGCTGCTACTGTTACTGCCGGCATCCGCCGTGACGCCGGCCAGCGCTGCGCCGCCCCGCGCGGCGCGCTTCGAACGCCATGCCCTGGCTCTCGATCCGGGCAGCCATGCCTTCCGCGTCAAGGCGGCCGACAAGGGCGGCATCAGGAGTGCGCAGGGCGCCAGCCTGAACATCGTGACCCTGCCGCCGTTGTGGAAAACCTGGTGGTTGCGCACCCTGGCGGGGTTGCTGGCGCTTGGACTGGCGTACGCCGCCTACCGCTACCGCCTGCGCGCGCTGCGCCGCCAGAAGGCGCGGCTGGAGACGCAGGTGCGCGAGCGCACCGTCGAAATCGGCCAGCAGAACCGTCTGCTGGAGCGCCAGAAGCTCGAACTCGATGCGCGCCGGCGCGAAGCCGAAGCCCAGCGCGCCGGCGCCGAGCAGCGCCATCTCGACGCCGAGCGGCAGAAGGCCGAGCTGCAGCAGCAGAAGGAAAACGTCGAACTGGCGCACCGCAATATCTCGATCCTCTCCGAGATCGGCCGCGAGATGACCGCCACGCTCGACATGGAAACCATCATGGCGACCGTGTACCGCCACGTGCACCACCTGATGGACGCGGGCATTTTCGGCATCGGCATTCTCGACGAGCAGCGCGAGGAGATCGACTTCGTGTTCGCGGTCGACCAGGGCGTGCGCTCGCCGCGCTACCAGCGCTCGATGCGCGTGCCGAACCAGCTGGCGGTGTGGTGCGTGACGCACCGCCGCGAGGTCTTCATCAACGACCGCGCGGCCCAATACGAGCGCTATTTCGGTACGCTTGAGGACGACCCGCTGGCCGGCCTGCAGCGCATCGACGGCAGTCCCGGCTCGGTGACGTGCTCGTGCATGTACGTGCCGATGATGGTGAAGGAGCGGGTGATGGGCCTGCTGTGCGTGCAGAGCGCCGACAAGAACGCCTACCGGCGCGTGCACCTGGACATGCTGCAGACCCTTGCCGCCCATGCCGCGGTGGCGCTCGACAACGCGCGCGCCTACGGCCGGCTCGAACAGATGGAGCAGCAGCTGCGCCTCAATACAAGCGAGCTGGCGCTGGCCAACCGCGCCCTGCAGGAAAACGATGAACGGCTGCGCCTGGCCAAGCAGCGCGCCGAAGACGCCACCCGGCAAAAATCGGCGTTTTTGGCCAATATGAGCCACGAGATGCGCACCCCGCTGGCCGGCGTCATCGGCATGCTCGGTTTCGCGCTGCGCGACACGCAGCTGAACGATGGCACCCGCGAGCAGATCGTGCGCGGCCAGGCCAATGCCCAGGTGCTGCTGGCGATCATCAATGACCTGCTCGACTTTTCCAAGATCGAGGCCGGCAAGCTGATCGTCGAGGAGATCGATTTTGCCCTGTCGGCCACCCTGGAAACGGTCGGCGCGCTGTTCGAGGAACAGGCCGCGGCGCACAGCCTGAGTTTCGACATCGTGCTCGACCCCGATCTGCCGCGCTACGTCGTCGGCGATCCGGCGCGCTTGCGCCAGGTGCTGGTCAACCTGGTCGGCAACGCCTTCAAATTCACCGACCGCGGCGGCGTTTCCGTGCGGGTCGAGCGGGTCGATCGGCTGGGCGGGGAAACGCCGCCGGCGGGGGTAAATATGATACGGTTTTCGGTCGAAGACACCGGAATCGGTATCACTTCCGAAGCGCAGTCGCGCCTGTTCCAGAAATTCGAGCAGGCCGACAGCACCACCACGCGCCGTTACGGCGGCACCGGGCTCGGGCTGGCGATTTGTCGCCAGCTGGTCGAACTGATGGGCGGCGCGATCAGCGTGCGCAGCGAGGCGGGCAAGGGCAGCGGCTTCAGTTTCGTGCTGCCGCTGGCCGACGGCGTCGCCCCCGCGCTGCAGCCGGCGGCGCCGCGGCTGCGCCATGGCCACAGCTTGCGGGTGCTGTGCGCCGAGGATTTTCCGACCAATCAGATCATCATCCGCATGATGCTGCAAGACCTCGGCCACCAGGTCGACATCGCCGACAACGGCCTGCTGGCGCTGGCCGCCTGCGCCAATCAGCGCTACGACGTGATCCTGATGGACGGCCGCATGCCGGAACTGGACGGCGCCGGCGCCACCCGCGCGATCCGCGCCGGCGGTCCGCCGGGCGCCCCGGTGCTCGACCGCGAACTGATGATCATCGCGCTCACCGCCAACGTCAGCGAAGAAGACCGCGCGCGCTACCTGGCCGCCGGCATGGACGACTTTCTGACCAAGCCGATCGACGAGAGCGGGCTGCACCTGCAACCATCGCGCGCCATCGAGCGCCAGCTGGCGCGCGGCATCGCGATGATGCCGATGGCGCTGGCGGCCGAAGCGCGCGCCGACGCC
>JAQGNM010000148.1 GCA_028291845.1 Massilia sp.
GACCAGGTGACGGTGGTGACGCCGGAACTGACCGGCACCCTGCTGCCCGGCATCACCCGCGACAGCCTGCTGCAAATCGCCCGCGACCTGGGCTACGCAGCCGAACAGCGCCGCCTGTCGGTATCGCAATGGCGCGCCGACATCGCCAGCGGCGCCATGACCGAAGTGTTCGCCTGCGGCACCGCCGCCGTCATCACCCCGGTCGGCCACGTCAAGGCCAACGGCTTTGAAATGACCATCAATAATGGCGAAAACGGCGCCGTCACGATGGCCCTGCGCGAAGCCCTTTTGGGAATCCAGCATGGCACGGCTGCCGATACCCACGGATGGATGCATACGGTGGTCAAATAACAGCGGACTCCGGCTTTGTCCGGTGGGTTCGCCGCAGTGATGGCAGCCCTGGTTTGCGCCATTAAAAGTGTTGTTCATGGGACACACTATTACTGATTTGTAATCCACCTATTGCGTCACCGCGGCCAGACTGCTTGCATTTTTGCGGGCGATTTATTTGACCCGTGGTTCTGGAGAACATCTTGCGCTGCCTGGTAATCGAAGACGAAGTCGAAACTTCCCGCTATATCTGCAACGGTCTGCGCGAAGCCGGGTATGCGCCGAGCGCGGCGTTCACGGGCGACGACGGGCTCGAACAGGCGCTGGGCGGACGCTGGGAGCTGATCATCGTCGACCGCATGCTGCCGGGCGCCATCAACGGCCTGGCGGTGATCCGCCGCCTGCGCGAGCTGGGGCACACCACGCCGCTGATCGTCGTCAGTGCCATGACGGCCACCGAGGAACGGGTGCGCGGCCTGCAGGGCGGCGCCGACGATTACCTGTCCAAGCCATTCGCCATGACCGAACTGCTGGCGCGCATCGAAGCCCTGTGGCGCCGTTCGGGCATCGGCCGCCATGCGCTGCACCTGCAGGTGGCCGACCTGACGCTCGACGTCGGCACCATGCGCGTCACCCGCGGCGAAAAGGCGATCACCCTGCAGCTGCGCGAGTTCCGCCTGCTTGAATTCCTCATGCGCCACGAAGGCCAGGTGGTCACCCGCACCATGCTGCTCGAAGGCGTGTGGGATTACCAGTTCGACCCGCAGACCAATGTCATCGACGTCCAGATCAGCCGCCTGCGCACCAAGATCGACAAGGATTTCGCGCGGCCCCTGATCCATACCGTGCGCGGCATCGGCTACCGCCTGGCGGCGCTGCCGCCGGCCGACGCCGCCCCCGCCGCAGCGCCGCTGCCCGGCGCCTGAGAGCGGACGCCGGCACTTGAAACGACAGCGGCAACAGCGCGGCTCGATCGCCGTGCGCCTGATCGTCACCTGCGGCGCGCTGTCGCTGGCGTCGATGCTGGCGGTGTCGGCGGTCTTTTATTTCGGCCTGGTGCAGATGATCGACGCCAATACCGATGCAAAAATCCACGCCCAGTCACGCCGCATGTCGATGCGCATCGCCTCGCACTCACCACAACAGATCGCCGACGAAATCAAGGAGGCGCTGGCCAACGGCATCGATGGCGACAACGACGGCGAAATCTACCTGGTGCTCGACGCTCACGGCCATTCGCTGGGAGGGAATATCGCCGGCTGGGCCGATGCCGGCGCGGTGCGCGACACCCTGATCACGCGCGCCGTACTGCGCCGTGACGAAACCATCCGCGCCCGTGTGATGGCGCGCGCCCTGCCGCAGGGCGGCACGCTGGTGTTCGGCTACGAGGCCGACGAGCGCGATTCGATCCGGCCGCTGATGCTGCACGCACTGATGCAGGGCGCGGTGCTGGCGCTGGCGCTGGCGGTGGCCGGCGCCCTGCTGTTCCGGCGCCTGGTCGAGGCCCGTATCGGCGACGTGCGCCGCGCCGCCGCCGACATCGCCGCCGGCGACCTGCGCCGCCGCATCGCCGTCATCGGCGACGACGAATTCGGCCTGCTCAACCAGGACATCAACCGCATGCTCGATCGTATCGAGCAGCTGATGGACGGCATCCGCAACGTCTCCAACGCCCTCGCCCACGACCTGCGCACGCCGCTGATGCGGGTGCGCGGCCGGCTCGACGAAGCGCTGCGCCGCCCGCCCGACGCCGGCCTGCTGGCCGATTCGGCCGCCATCGCCATCCGCGACATCGACGACCTGATCCGCCTGTTCGAGCGCCTGCTGCAGATCGCCCAGGCCGAATCGGGCGTGCGCGCCGGCCAGCGCGACAACATCGACCTGCAGACCATCGCCGCCGACATGGTCGACATGTACGACGCCGCCGCCGAACTGCACGGCGTCACCCTGCGCCTCGTCGAATGCGCGCCGGTGGCCCTGCAAGCGGACCGCAACCTGGTGGCCACCGCCATCGCCAGCCTGATCGACAACGCCATCAAGCACGGCGGCTTCGGCGCCGTGGTGGCCGTCAGCAGCAGCAGCGAAGCCGGGCCGGACGGCGATTGGGCCACCATCACGGTGCGCGACAACGGCCCCGGCGTACCGGCCGACCAGCGCGCCAGGGTGGTCGAACGGTTTTACCGCCTCGACCAGAGCCGCGCGGTGCCCGGAAACGGCCTGGGCCTGTCGATCGTGCAGGCGATCGCCACCTCGCACGGCGGCGAATTGCGGCTGGGCGATGCGCAGCCGGGGCTGCTGGCGCAGCTGCGCTTGCCGCGCCAGCCGGCGGTGTAATCGAAAGCACGGGAAAATAGTCAACCGTGCCGCGCCCGGCTCAGGCGCCCGGCGCCAGCTCCGCCAGCTCCGCCAAATACGCGTGCAGCTGGGCCACCACCGCGGCGCCCTCTCCCACCGCGGCGGCCACCCGCTTGATCGAATTGGCGCGGACGTCGCCGATGGCGAACACGCCGGGCACGCTGGTTGCCAGCCCGGCCGCCTGGCCGCCGGCGTCGGCGCCGGTGCAGACAAAGCCCTTGTCGTCGCGCCGCACGCCGCAATCGGCCAGCCACTCGGTGTTGGGGTCGGCGCCGATGAAAATGAACAGGCAGCGCGCCGCCTGGCGGCTGGCGCTGCCGTCGCGGCGTTGGACCAGTACTGACTGCAAGCCCTCATCGTCGCCGTCCAGGTCGACAATTTCGCTGTGCGGATGCAGCTCGATGTTGGCGGTGGCGCCGATGCGCTCGACCAGGTAGCTCGACATGGTCGCCGCCAGGCCCTCGCCGCGGATCAGCATGTGGACGCGGCTGGCGTGGCGCGCCAGGAACACCGCCGCCTGGCCGGCCGAATTGCCGCCGCCGACCAGCACCACTTCCTGCCGTCGGCACAGGCGCGCTTCGATCGGCGAGGCCCAGTAATACACGCCGCGCCCTTCGAAGTCCGCCAGCTTGTCGAGCGGCGGACGGCGGTAACGGGCGCCGCAGGCCAGCACCACGGCGCGCGCCCTGATGCCCTTCTCGCCCTCGGGCGTGCCGGCGAACACCAGCTGCAGCGGCACATCGCCGCACAACAGGCGCAGGGCCGGCACCGGAATGGCCAGCTCGGCGCCGAATTTGAGCGCCTGCACGTAGGCGCGCCCGGCCAGCGCGCGGCCCGAGACGCCGGTGGGAAAGCCCAGGTAGTTCTCGATGCGGGCGCTGGCGCCGGCCTGGCCGCCGTAGGCGCGCTGCTCGAGCACCAGCACCGACAGCCCTTCCGAGGCGGCGTACACCGCCGTCGCCAGGCCGGCCGGGCCGGCGCCGACCACCACCACGTCGAACACCTCGTCGCCGGTAAAGTGCGGCAGCATGCCGAGGCAGGCGCCGATGGTGGCCAGGTCGGGATTCCTGCGCACGCTGCCGTCGGCGCACACCACCAGCGGCCAGTCGGCCTCGCGCGGATGGTAGCGCTCCAGCAGCGGCTGGCACTCGGCGGCATGGTCCGGGTCGGCCGGATCGAGATACAGGTAAGGCTGGGCGTTACTCGACAAGAAATTTTGCAAGTGGAAGGTGGCCGGGTTGGTGGGCGGGCCGATCAGCACCGGGCCGCCGCCGCTGTTGTCGATCAAGCCGACCCGGCGCAGAATCAGCGCGCGCATGATGCGCTCGCCGATTTCCGCCTCGCCGATCAGCAGGGCGCGCAGCGCTTCCGGATCGAACACCATGGCGTCGACCTCGCCGACCGCGCGGCCGCTGGCCAGCGGCGGCCGTCCCGACAGCTGCGCCACTTCTCCGGTGAACTGGCCGGGACCGGCGCGGTGGATTTCCGCCGTGTGGCCCATGCCGTTCGAGCGGCACACCGCGATCGCCCCTTCCAGCACCATTACCAGGCCCGGGCAAAAGCCGCCCGCCGCGAACACCGCCTGGCCATCGTGCCACTGCTGGCGGCGGCCAAAACGCACCATGCGCGCCATGTCGTCGACGCCGAAGGTGGGAAAGATCTGCTGATAGCGGCCGCCGCCATCGAAGCCGGCAGCTTGCGCCGGCTGGGCCGCTGGAAATTCGTGGTGGCGGTCGGGATCGGGGAGGAAGTCGGCGCTGAGGTCGATCGGCATGGCGGCACCGTCAGGTTAGAAACAAACATCAATCGGAACGGCCATCATAGATTGCCCGCGCCGCCGGCGCCACCAGCGCGAAAAGAACCGCGCAGTGTCGTCCGCCGTGTCATCGGAGCGTGCATTTAATCAATTTTACGTTAGGCTGGCAGCTTGTCGTCCTTGCCGAATAAGGAGTTGCCATGCCTGCCTCGTCCATCCCCTCACTGCTGATCGCCACGCTCGCCTGCCTGGCCTGTTGCGGCGCCCACGCCACGCTGGGCGGATCGCCGTCCGATTTCAGCAACGCCGCCACGGTGCGCGCGCGCCAGCTCAGTGCCCCCGCGGTAGCCGGCGCCGGCACCGTCACCAGCTACAACGTCAAGGAAACCACTCTCGACAGCGGCACCGTGGTGCGCGAATATGTCGGCGCCGGCGGCGCCGTGTTTGCGGTTTCCTGGAGCGGGCCGTTCCTGCCCGACCTGCGCACCCTGCTGGGCGCGCAATTCGCCACCTTGACGGCGGAGAACGCCGCCCGGCCGCGTGGCCGGCGCGGCCAGTTGCGGGTGGCCAGGGCCGACGTCGTCATCGAATCGGGCGGCCACATGCGGGCGTGGTCCGGCCGCGCATGGCTCACCGGCGCCCTGCCGGCGGGTTTCGACACCGCGGTGATCGAATGAGGGCCGCGCTGCGCCGTGCCGCCGCCGCCATCGTGTGCGCCTCGATGGCGGCCTGCGGCGGCGGCGGCTCGTCGCCCGCTCCCACCCCGGCCCCCGCCCCTGCCGCGGCCGCTTCGGTCACGCTGAGCGCCACCCCGGCCACTGTCAACGTCGGCCAGCAGGTCACGCTCGGCTGGAGTTCGCAAAATACCGGTGCGGCAAGCTGCACCGCGTCGGGCGCCTGGTCGGGCCAGCAGAGCGCCAGCGGCACGGCGACGGTGACGGCGGCGGCGCCGGCCGCCGGTTTCGGCGGCGCGCCAGCGGCCAGCATCAGCTACACCCTGACCTGCGGCGGCACCGCCGCCAGCGCCAGCGTCACGGTCAACGCGCCGGCGCCGGCCAACCTCCTCGCCATCACCGTCGACGCCGGTCCGGCCGGCGCCGGCAACCAGGTCAACCTGCCTTATGTGAGCGTTACCGTGTGCCGCCCCGGCACCAGCGTCTGCGCCACCATCGACCATGTGCTGGTCGATACCGGCTCCTACGGGCTGCGCCTGCTGGCGTCGACAGCGCAGGCGCTGGCGCTGCCGGCGGTGCTGGCGCCGTCGGGTGCGGCGGCCGGCGAATGCGGCCAGTTCATCGGCGGCCATACCTGGGGTTCGGTGGTGCGCGCCGATGTCAGGCTGGGCGGCGAGAGCGCGGCGGCGCTGCCGCTCCAGCTGATGGGCGACACGCCGGGCGGTGCGGCCGCCACCCCGGCCGCCTGCGCCAGCATCGGCGAGAATATCGGCACCCTGACGGGGCTGGGCGCCAACGGCATTCTCGGGGTCGGCATGTTGCGTTACGATTGCGGCGCCGCCTGCGTCTCGAACGCCATCGGCGCCGCCTACTACAGCTGCGCGGCCAGCGGCTGCGTGGCATCGCGCATGCCACTGGCCTCGCAAGTGAGCAACCCGGTCGCCGGGTTCGCCGTCGACAACAACGGCGTGCTGCTGCGCCTGCCAAGTGTCGGCAGCGGCGGCGCCGCCAGCGTCGCGGGCAGCCTGATCTTCGGCATCAACACCCAGGCCAACAACGCCATCGCCGGCGAGACCACGTTCCGCGCCGACAAAGTGGGCAACTTCACCACTATCTACAAGGGTGTGACGATGAGCGCGAGCTTCATCGACAGCGGTTCGAACGGTATCTTCTTCGACGACGACAGCATCGCCGTGTGCGAGGTGTCGACCGGGTTCTACTGCCCGCCCGCCACGCTCGCCCTGAGCGCCACCACGGTGGCCGCCGACGGCAGCGCCGCGCGGACGATCGATTTCAGTATCGACAATGTCGAATCGCTGGGCAACGGCATCCATGTGGGTAACGTCGGCGGACCAGGCGGCTCGGTCAAGACCGGCGCCAACAACGCTTTCGATTGGGGGCTGCCGTTTTTCTTCGGCCGGCGCGTGTTTGTCGGCATGGAAAGCGGCGCGGCCAGCGGCTATTGGGCCTACTGAGGGGCTTACTGAGGGGCTTACTGAGCGGGCCAGGCCACTGCGCCAGCCCCAAGCTCGCGCAGTTCCTCCAGCGCCAGCAGATCGTCGAGGGCGGCGCGGACGGCGCCGGCATCGCCCTGGTCGGCCGCCGTTTCCAGCACCCGCGCGCAGCGGCTCAGGCCCGGGTAGCCGAACGAGCCGCCGGCGCCGCGCAGCTGGTGCGCCAGGTGCGCCGCCTGCTTCCAGGCGCCGCTGTCGACCAGCGCCGCCAGCTCGGTCAGGCGCGGCGCCAGCGAAGCGTTGAACCAGGCGCGGATTTCGTCGAGGCCGTCGATGGCGGCGCGGGCGTCGGCCGCGGCCGGGGCAGCCTGTCCCAGCAACAGCGCGATCGCCTCGCTCAACGCCGCGAAGTCGACCGGCTTGCCGATGCTGCGGTCGAAGCCGGCGGCGGCATGGCGCGCGGCGTCGCCCTGCATCAGATCGGCCGTCAGGGCGACGATCGGCTTGCCGAAGCCCTGCGCGCGCAGCAGTCCGGTGGCCGTCACGCCGTCCATCACCGGCATGCGGATGTCCATCAGCACCAGGTCGAAGCGCCCGCTGGCGGCCAGTTCGACGGCGCTGCTGCCGTTGTCGACCGCTTCGTGGGTCAGGCCGACACTGCCCAGGAAGGCGCCGATCAGGCGCTGGTTGTCGATGCCGTCCTCGGCCAGCAGGATGTGCCCGCGCAGCCGCAGGGGCGCGGCGGCGGCCGGCGTGGCGACGCCCGGCGTGGCGACGCCCGGCG
>JAQGNM010000228.1 GCA_028291845.1 Massilia sp.
CGAAACCAGTTTTCGGTGTCGTAACTGGCAACCACCTGGTAACCCTCGAACCCTTTCGGGTAGGTCGCCTGACCGGCATTGAGGAAGCGAATCGTGCACGGCTGGGCACGTGCGCCCTGCAGACGGAAGTGGAACCACTGGTGAATATCGGCATGCGAATCGCTGCGCAACTCGAGGTCGATGCGCGAAGCGCTGTCGGCCTTGACGACGACGATGGAACCGGAATCGAATACCTGGCTGATTTTAATGGTCATAAACTATGGCTGGGCAAGAAGGTGGCAGGAAGGCGCCCGGCGGCGCCTCAAGCGTCCAGATTCATCAGATCGTTGTGATAGTGCGCCATGATTTGACGCATCAGTTCCACGTTCGACGGGTTCAGCAGCAATACCAGGCCCGGTTTGCGGTCGAGCTCGAACGTCATGCGTATCGATTCGGGGAACTCCTTGCACTGCACGGTGAGTGCGCGCGGCGTGGTCGGATCGTCCCAGTCTTGCTGAGTGATCGCGGGCGGCGCAGGCGGCTGGCGCAAATTTGGATTTTGATTGACGGGAATATGCTCGAGCAGCCAGAACACCATACTGGCCGGCAGGATCAGGCAGGAGTCCTTTCCTGCGTCGTAGGAAAATTTCGCCAGCAACAGGTTGCCTACAGGATCGCACGACATGGCCATGCTTTTGACTTGACGGATAAGCGCTGGTTTCACCACAAAATTCCCCGCAGTAGATAAATAATACGATAGATCGAACGATGCACTGTGCGTGCAAAAACGCGTCGATTCTACCGCATCCGCGGGGTTTACTGGGTCAAAACAGGGGCTGAAGCCATGCCAGCCGCAGTTGCAAAAGGTACCGCCCTGTGCATCTGCTGTTACCCGGGAACCGGCGCAGCCATCCGTACAACCATGGCTGTGTGCCCATACCGCGTTCCCGGTGATACCTAAAACGTCTCGGTCAGTGCAGATCGGTAGCGCTTACGACTGTTTGTTGCCCTCGTTGCCTCCGCCTGCCGAGCCCTTGCCGCCGCCGCTACCGCTGCTGCTGCCGCCCCGGGTGCTGGTCTCGGACGATTGACGGTTGCCGTGGCTCATGCTGCCGGCGCGGCGTGCTTCCTCCGAGGTGAATTCGTGCGCAGTCCCCTTCTGGTGGGCGGCCTTGCCGCCTTCGCTGGCGATTTCGCGCTGGCGGGCCGGATCCATGGAAGCAAACCCCCGGTTCTTGGTGCTGCCCTGGCTCCCCCCCTCGTTGCCCGATTGCTTGTTGCCCTTGTCTTGATTGCTCGTTGCCATGATGTCCTCCATCGATTTCATGTTGCGCTCTGAAAGCGATCTTGCTCGCTGCAAAACTGCCGGCGCCTCCATGTGGATGAGCCGCCGATGCAGACCATCTTAGGCAGCGCTACGCGCATGAGCTATAGGACTCAAGTTGCCACGCTTGTAGGACTAAAGGAGGGTAAACATGCCCTCTGTAACTACCTTGGTTCGCAGCACGTTTGCGTCAGTTTGCGTCCTACAAGCTACCCCGCCGTGATCCTATTCTTGACGCTCAGCCTTAAGCGCATCATGCAGTTTCAGAAGGCAGCATTGGCCCGCATAAGCAGGCCGGCAGCCGCTTCAAACCAACAGGAGACCGACATGAATTCGAATCAGCGCAGTGAAGGCAACAACCAGTCGAACAACGGCGGCAATGAACTCGACATGAACTCGGCACGCGCCGGCACGGCCGATCGCGATAACATCGACCCCGCCACCCGGCGCAGCGGCGAACTCGGCAGCGAGCAATCTGGCGAGTTCGGCGGCAACCAGCAGTCGGGCCAATTCGCCCAGGGCGGCCAGGGGCAAGGCGGCTTGCAATCGGGTGCGCAATCCGGATCGCTACACTCCGGCAGCCAGCAATCCGGCGGCCAGCAATCGGGCAGTCCCGGTACCGACCGCAATCAGGATACCCGCGGCGGCACCTACCAGGAAACCGGTGCGCAGCCGTCCGGCGCGCATCAACCGGGCTACCAGAACGCCGACCGCGGCAACGAGCAATCGGGCGAGCGCGATATGAGTTCCAGCCGCGACAGCTTGCCAGGCGGCAGCCAGCAAAGCACCGACCGCAGCGGCTCGCAAACGGGCAGTAATTCGCTGCAGGGCGAGCTGCAGGGCGGCAAGACCCGCCAGGGCGGCACCGACGACCGCCAGTCGAACGACGCCGCCGGCAGCTATCCGATGAGCCCGGGCGGCAGCCGCCAGTCGGCTGACCAGAAAATGGATGACGACACCGGCTTGTCGAATACTGCAAACCGCCAGACGCCTGACCTCGACCCGGCCCAGCGCCAGGAGAATCAGAGCAACGTCGGCCGCCGCAGCGACGGCACGCCCGACTGAGTACGGGCCCCGCCGCCGGGGCGCCCAACCCGGCCAAAGCACGTTAAAACCCCGCCATTTCCGCTGGCGGGGTTTTATTTTGTGCGCACGATTGCGCGCCACGTATGCGCTGCGGATGACGCCGAACAGGTATATTGCGTCAAAACAGCGATTCAATAGCAATTCAACAATTGCAATTTACAATTTACACGGAGAAATCGAATGAAATGGGAAGGTAACCGCGAAAGCGACAATGTTGAGGACCGGCGCGGCGATGGCGGTGGCGGCGGCGGTGGCGGCTTCAGCTTTGGCGGCGGCTCGATCGGCATCGGCACCATCGCCATCGCCCTGATCGGCTCCTATTTCCTGGGCGTGAGCCCGATGACGATCATTAACGCCATCAGCGGCGGCGGCGGGCCGGTCGCGGTGCAGCAACAACAAGCCCCGGCGCAACGCCCGCCGGCATCGGATCGGCCCGCCAAGTTCGTCTCGGTGGTGCTGGCCGATACCGAAGACGTGTGGACCAAGCTGTTCGCCGAACAAAACGCCCAATACGTCAAACCGAAACTGGTGCTGTTCACCGGCGCCACCGCTACCGCCTGCGGTACCGGCAACACGGCTTCAGGCCCGTTTTATTGCCCCGGCGACCAGAAAGTCTATATCGACCTGGCGTTTTATCGCCTGATGCAGGAGCGTTTCCACGTGTCGAGCGAATTTGCCCAGGCCTACGTGATCGCCCACGAAGTCGGCCATCACGTGCAACACCTGCTCGGCATCGACGAGCAGGTCGCCGCCACGCGCCAGCGCGGCAGCGAGCGCCAGGCCAACGCCATGTCGGTCAAGCTCGAACTGCAGGCCGACTGCTTCGCCGGCGTCTGGGCCTTCCACGCCAACCAGGCCCGCAGCATCCTCGAGCAGGGCGACGTCGAAGGCGCGCTGGCGGCAGCCACCGCGATCGGCGACGACACCCTGCAAAAGCAATCGCAGGGCCAGGTGGTGCCCGACTCGTTCACCCACGGCACCTCGGCGCAACGGGTGCGCTGGTTCAGCAAAGGCATCCAGTCGGGCGAACTGAAGCAGTGCGACACCTTCTCCGGTCAGGCACTGTAAGGATGTGAATCGAGCTCGCGGCGGCGTCCACCGATGCGAGCTCAGGCGCGCTCTCCGATTTTTGTCAAAAGACTAGAATTGTCCAAGACAAAATTATTCAGTGAGCATCCATGCCGAATGCCCGTATCCGCCCTACCCTCCTGCTGCTTGCCGCCGGCGCCGCCGTTGTCGGCAGCCTGGCCGCCTGTTCACCATTGACCGCAATCAATGCGCTGTCGCCGGCGGGCGGCGCTGAAGCCACCACTGGCATCGCCTACGGCAGCGAGCCGCGCCTGAAACTCGACATTTACCGCCCGGCCACGCCGGCGCCCGGCGCGCCGGTGGTGGTATTTTTCTACGGCGGTAACTGGAATTCCGGTGAACGCATGGACTACGCCTTCGTCGGCCGCGCCCTCGCCTCGCGCGGCATCGTCGCCGTGATCCCCGATTACCGGCTGTATCCGCAGGTCAGCTACCCCGACTTCCTCGACGACTCGGCGCAAGCGGTGGCCTGGGCCGCCAACAATATCGCCAGCTACGGCGGCGATCCGAAAAGCCTGTTCGTGATGGGCCACAGCGCCGGCGCCTACAACGCCGCCATGGTGGCCCTGGATGGGCGCTGGCTGGGCAAACAGGGCGCCACGCCGGCGATCCTGGCCGGCTGGATCGGGCTGGCCGGACCATACGACTTTCTGCCGATCGAAAATGAAAACGTCAAACCGGTGTTTCACTTTCCAAACACACCATCCGCGTCACAGCCGGTCAATCATCTCGACGGCAAGAAGCTGCCGACGCTCTTGATCGCCGCCAACAACGACAAACTGGTCAACCCCAGGCGCAACACCGGCGGCCTGGCCGCACGCCTGCGCGGCCACGGCGTCCCGGTCACCGAAGTGTATTACGACGGCGTCACCCACACCACCCTGGTCGGTTCGATCGCCGCACCCTTGCGAGGGCTGGCGCCGACCCTCGACGCCATCGACAAGTTCGTTCGCAACAACGCCAGTTTGAGCAAAGTCCAAGCGATGTAACGACGGCGGAACCGCGGCTTCACGCGCGGCTCTAACAGTGAAAACCGAAATCGCAGCCGCACATCGCTGCAGCTGCGGTTGCGATCACACTGGAGGGGCCGTGGCGACATCGAACGACAGCAGTGCAACGCCGACGGCGTCGTCGTCACCCAGCCTGCTCGACAACATCACTGCCAACGTGGCTGCCAGCGGGGTTGCTAACGGGGTTGCTAACAATAATACCAGCGTGCCTGCCAGCATCGCCGTTGTCGTCACTAGCGGCGGCGACGCCGATCTGCTCGACCGCAGCCTCGACGCGCTTACCCGCCAGGATCTGCCGGCCCTCTTTGATCTGGTCGTGGTCGACGAATACCCGGATCCCGACCGTGTGGCCGCGCGCATGGTGGCAATGTGGAGCGCACGCGGCGCTGTCCATGAGGCTCATCGGCCGAATGAGAGCGGTGCTCGCTTGCACCATCTGCCCAACAGCGGCGAAGCGCAGGGCGCGGCGGCCGCCCGCAACCTCGGCTGGCGCGCCAGCGGCGCCGCCATCATCGCCTTCACCAGCGACGACGCCGTGCCTGCCGCCGACTGGTTGCGCCAGGGCGTGAAGGCTCTGGGCGCGGGCAGTGGCCAACTTGCATCAGATGGGGACGGAGCAGCTGGTGCAGCGAATGCCGCGCACCATGCCGCCGACGATGCCGCCGATCCGGCGCACGCAACGCTGGACGCCGTCTGCGGCCGTGTCGACGCCGTGCTGCCCAAGCATCCTACCGAATCGCAGTGGCGCGAGCACCAGCGCGCAGCCGGCGAATTCACGGGTTGCAACTGGTTCTGTCGGCGCGCGCTACTCGAGCGCCTCGGTGGTTTCGACGAACGCTTCACCGATACGGCCGGCGCCGACGCCGACATGCACTTTCGCCTGCTCGAAGCCCAGGTAGCGCTGTCGCGCGCGCCGGCGGCGTCGGTCGCGCGTCCGGTGCCTGCGGCGGGCTGGGCCGATAGCCTGGCGCAATTGCGCGCCCTGAGCGGCGAAGCGCTGCTGTACAAAAAGCACCCACGGCTGTATCGCGAAAAAATCCGCAGCCTGCCCGACTGGCACGATGCCGTCGTCGTCGCCGCGCTGCTGCTCGCCGCCACCGGCATCTGGCTGGGCCACGAACTACTGACGGTGTGCGCCGGCGGCATCTGGCTGGTGCTCACCGCCATGCTGTGCATCCGGCGCCTGCACGACACGGCGAAAACGCCATCGCATGTCGCCGCCGTGCTGCTCACTTCCTTCGTTCTGCCGCCGCTGGCGTTGTTCTGGCGCCTGGTCGGCGCGGTGCGCCACCGCGTTCCCTACGCCTGAATCATGAAAACCATCTTTCTTGCCAGGCAAGGCGTATTGGTCGAAGGCAGCGGGCCGCACTGCACCTTGCGTTGTGGCGCCGCCGCCGGCCTGCGCCTGTTGACCGAACTCGATTTCCGCCTGGTCGTCGTCGACGATGCCGGCGCCGCGGGCAGATTGCATGGCACATGCGCCTGCGCAGGGCCGCCTCCACCATCGGCCCATGCCGATAAGCTCCAGCTCCAGCTCCAGCGCCAGCCCGGCGTCGCCACGCGCGCGCGAACGCTGTGGCGGCAGGCAATTTTCACCGACACGCTGCCGGTGCGGGTGCCGCCATCGCCCGCGATTTCAGCGGACGAGCCCATCGACAACACCGGCCGGCGCGCCGACAACGGCCAGCGTCGCCGTCGATTCGACCTTGCTGCCGACGTCGATCGCTGTTGCACGCACGAAGAGGACGACATTGCCACGCCCGACTATGAGATGCTCGAACATGCGTTGGCACAGGGCTTGGTGCCTGAGCTTGCAAATGAGCTCGCCAATACGCTTGGGCACAAGCTTGCACATACCTTCACCAACTGTGCGGAGCGCGGGCGAATGCACGAGCAAGATTTTGCGCGCCCGTTTAAGCCCATCGTCGACGAATTCGGCGGCGGCGCCATCGACAATCGCGCCGCGCCTGCCTGCCGCATACGCGATCGCCTCGGCGACTTGCTGTTTCGCGAGCAGCTGACCTTGCTGGGACATTACTGCTGCCGCCACCGCGACACCGGAATGCGGAACGCACGCGTCAAAGATTCCCGGCTACCCGCCATCGAGGCGCCCTGCCGATTCTGCCGCCCGCCGCAACCGGGGCTGTTGCTGCAGGCCGCTTTCGATCACCGCATCGACCTGGCGGCATCCTGGCTGGTCGGCGCCACCCTCGACGAGGTCGAAGCGGGCAACCGCGCCGGCTGCCGCACCGTCATGATCGACAACGGCAGCGAAACGCTCTGGCGCATGGGACGTGGCCGGGTACCGACGCGTATCGCGCCGGATCTGTACGGCGCGGCGCGGTTGATCGCAGAAGAGGGAGAGCGCCCGTGAATGGGCGCCGCTGAAGAAACTCACGTAAGAAAGCAAGAGCGCCTTCCTGACGAAGCGCCTGTACGAGACGCGCCGATTGCAGCCAGGGTGCGGTCGATCGCGCAGATAAAAACATCGGCACGATCGACTATCCCGGCCACTGCGGTTTTCGCGGCACCGGCCACTGTAATTGCCATTGCAGTTGCCACTGCAATTGCCACTGTAACTGCCGCTGTAGCGCATCCGCGCTTGTTGCTGCACTTGCCGGAAACAGGGCGCGCCGCACTTGCAAGCGCAGCGCCCCTGTTCGCCCGCGCTGCCAGCACCGGGAAACGCTCAGGGAGTCGCCGGCGCGCTGCCTTCCGCCTCGAGCTTGGCGACCTTGGCCTTGAGCGCCCGCTCCTCGCCCCAGCGCGCCGTCTCATCGCGCACGACGGCGATGATGGCCGATACACTGCCATCGGGGGCGTGCAGCATTGCCACCGTAAAGGCGATCGACAAGGGTTTGCCTTCCTTGTGCAGGGCCGGCACGCGCAGCAGGTCGGCGCCGTAGCGCGTCTCGCCAGTCGCCATGGTTTTATGGTAGCCATCCCAGTGACGCTGGCGCTGGCGTTCCGGGATGATGATGTCGAGCGACTGGCCAATGGCGTCCTGTTCCGTGAAACCGAAGATGCGGGTGGCCGACGGATTCCAGACGGTAATTATCCCGGCGGCATCGCAGACGATGACGGCGTCGCCCAGGGCGGTGACGAATTGATTGAAATCGATATTGCTGCTCATGATGTGTCCTTGAAATGTTACCGGGCGAGCATAAAAACAAAAACGGCGCGTTCCAGCCAAAGCCGCAACGCGCCGCGCGAAAGTCAAACTGGCAGCGCCGCTGCCAGCTTGAAACTCTTATTACACTACCTTTTGATCGTGCAACGCTGCGATTTGTTCCTGGTTGTAGCCCAGGGTTTCCAGCACTTCGTCGGTGTGCTCGCCCAGCAGCGGCGAACCGGTGATTTCGACGGTGGTGTCCGAAAACTTGATCGGGCTGCCGACGGTGAAGTACTTGCCGCGTTCCTTGTGGTCCACTTCGGCGATGGTGCCCGAAGCGCGCAGCGATTCGTCGTTCAGGATTTCTTTCATCGTCAACACTGGTGCGCAAGGAATATCGAATTTGCGCAGGATGTCGACTGCTTCGAACTTGGTCTTGTCGGCAAGCCAGGTTTCGATGGTGGCGAAGATGTCGAAAATCTTGTCCTGACGCGCTTGCGCGGTCATGTAGGCAGGATCGGTGGCCCACTCAGGCTTGCCGATGGCGCGCGTGATTGGCTCCCAGGCGTGACCCTGGATGGTGAAGTAGATGTACGCGTTAGGATCGGTTTCCCAGCCCTTGCACTTCAGAACCCAACCTGGCTGACCGCCACCGCCGGCGTTACCGCCGCGTGGCACGTAGTCGCCAAACTTGCCGTGCGGGTACTGTGGATACTCTTCCAGGTAGCCGACGCGGTCCAGGCGCTGCTGGTCGCGCAGTTTCACGCGGCACAGGTTCAGCACGGAATCCTGCATCGACACGGCAACTTTTTGACCTTTGCCGGTCTTGTCGCGGCCGCGCAGGGCGGTCAGGATGCCGATCGCCAGGTGCATGCCGGTGTTCGAGTCGCCCAGGGCGGCTGCCGAGATGGTCGGTGGGCCGTCGTCGAAGCCGGTGGTCGAAGCGGCGCCGCCCGCGCACTGGGCGACGTTCTCGTAGACTTTCAAGTCTTCGTAGTGGTGGCCATCCGAAAAACCTTTAACCGAGGCGACGATCATGCCAGGGTTCAGTTCGTTGATGTGTTCCCAGGTGAAACCCATGCGGTCCAGTGCGCCAGGACCGAAGTTCTCGACCAGCACGTCCGATTCCTTGATCAGCTTGGTCAAGATTTCCTTGCCGGCAGCAGTCTTGGTGTCGAGGGTCAGCGATTTCTTGTTGCTGTTAAGCATCGTGAAATACAGGGCGTCGACGCCAGGAATGTCGCGCAGTTGCGAGCGGGTGACGTCGCCCGAACCTGGACGCTCGACCTTGATGACGTCGGCGCCGAACCAGGCCAGCAGCTGGGTGCATGCAGGACCGGCTTGCACGTGGGTGAAGTCGATGATTTTAATGCCTTCTAATGGCTTATTGCTGTCGCTCATGTGGGTCTCCTTGAAGTATGCAATATCGTTCTTGTTGCCGGCGCCTTGTGGACGCCGGCTGGTACTGCCTGACTATTACTTTTTGCCTGCTGCGCTTTGCGGGTTCAGGTTGGTCAGACGGCCGCTCTCGGTACCGGCGTTCGGATCGATCACCGCGTTGATCAGCGAAGGCTTGCCCGATGCAATTGCCTCGTTCAGGGCAGCGGTCAATTCTTCCGGGGTGGTCACGTTGTAACCAATGCCGCCGAACGCTTCGATCATCTTGTCGTAACGGGCGCCCTTGACGAAGGAAGTGACTGGCACGTCGTTCGGCACGTTCGGGTTCAAGTTAGGATCGGTACCCTTGTACACGCCGTTGTTGTTGAAGATGATCGTCACGACCGGCAGGTCATAGCGGCAAATCGTTTCCAGTTCCATACCCGAGAAGCCGAAGGCGCTGTCGCCCTCGATGGCCACCACTGGCTTGCCGGTAATCACGGCCGCGCCGATGGCGTAGCCCATGCCGATACCCATGATACCCCAGGTACCGGAATCGAAGCGCTTGCGTGGCTCGTACATGTCGATGATCGAACGGGCGTAGTCGAGCGTGTTGGCGCCTTCGTTGACAACGTTGATGTCCGGACGGGTTTTGAGGATGTCGCGGATCGAACGCAGGGCGCTGTGGAAGTTCATTGGCGAAGGGCTGGCGGCCAGGGTCTGGGCCATCTTCGACATGTTCTTGTCCTTGCGCTCGGCGATTGCGCCGGTCCAGGCTGCATCAGGTTTGGCGTGGCCGTTGTCGGCGATGCCTTTCAACAGAGCGGCAACGCAGGAGCCGATGTCGCCGATCAACGGTGCCTCGATGGCGACGTTGCTGTCGATTTCGGTCGGCGAGATGTCGATCTGAATGAATTTCTTCGGTACGGCGCCCCAGGTCTTGCCCTTGCCGTGCGACAGCAGCCAGTTCAGACGCGCGCCGATCAGGACGACGACGTCGGCTTCGGCCAGCACGTACGAGCGAGCGGCCGAGGCCGATTGTGGGTGGTTATCCGGCAGCAAGCCCTTGGCCATCGACATCGGCAGGTAAGGAATGCCGGAGTTTTCGACAAACGCGCGGATGTCGGCGTCGGCTTGGGCGTATGCTGCACCTTTACCGAGCAAAATCAGCGGCTTCTTGGCGCCTTTGAGCACGTCCAGCGCGCGCTGGATCGAATCGGGAGCAGGAATCTGGCGTGGCACCGGATCGACCACTTTCACCAGCGAGCGCTTGCCGTGTTCGGCGTCGAGCGACTGGGCCAGCAATTGTGCCGGCAGGTCGAGGTAGACGCCGCCCGGACGGCCGGACACAGCGGCGCGGATGGCGCGGGCGATACCGATGCCGATGTCTTCGGCTTTGTTGATGCGGTACGACGCTTTGGCGTAAGGCTTGGCGGCGTTAAGCTGGTCCATCTCTTCGTAATCGCCCTGCTGCAGATCGACGATCTCGCGCTCGGACGAGCCGGAGATCAGGATCATCGGGAAGCAGTTGGTGGTGGCGTTGGCCAGCGCGGTCAGGCCGTTCAAAAAGCCTGGCGCCGACACGGTCAGGCAGATGCCTGGCTTTTGCGTGATGTAACCAGCGATGGCGGCGGCGTTGCCGGCGTGCTGTTCGTGGCGGAAGCCGATGAAGCGCATGCCTTCAGCCTGTGCCAGACGGGCCAGGTCGGTGATGGGAATGCCGACCAGACCGAAAATCGTGTCGATGTCGTTATGCTTGAGGGCATCGATGACCAGATGGAAGCCGTCGGTCATTGCTGGTGCTTGGGTACTGTCTGTCATGATGGATGTCTCCTCCTTGTGATTCGTCAAAGGCGCCGCATGTTAATCGTCAACACAGTATCTTGTATTAGCTGTGAAAGTCGTAATGCAGCCCGTCTTTTAATGCGGCCATCATAGCGAGCGGGCTTCATATCTCTCATTGACCGAGGTCAATTTTCGCCGCATGATGTCGGCTCTTGTGAAATAAGGTAGTAAATTCAATGACATTGGTAGCGAATCATCCGGACCGAAATATCATACGCGTCCAGCTCAAACAAAACGTGGTTCTCAAGGAACTGCGCGACAGCGAGATGGAAGCGCTGGAACCGTTTTTGACGGTGGAAAATCACCACAAGGGCGACATGCTGTTGAATCAAGGCGTGCACGACATGGAACAGTATTTCGTGCTTGACGGCATCTTGAAGCGGGTCGTCACCAACCAGGAAGCGAAGGAAATGATTTTGCGTTTCCCGGCCGAACGCGACATCGAAACCAGCTACGCCGCCTGGCGCTTGCACACGCCCACGCCGTACAGCATCGTCTGCGTCACCAAGGCGCGCGTGGCGCGCATGCCGCTGTCGCAATGGGTGGCCTTCCTCGAGAGCCACAGCGCGGTGAAACAAGCCTTTGAATATGAAGTGATGAACCTGATGAGCGCCATCATGGCGCACACCATCACCCTGCACCTGCTCGACGCCCCCGGCCGCGTGCACCGCTTCATGCGCAAGCATCCCGAGCTGTTCGAACGGCTGCCGAAGAAAGAGCTGGCGTCGTATTTGAATTTGTCGCCGGAGACGCTCAGCCGCTTAAAAAACCAAGGAAAAATTTAGAAGGGGGACTGGCGCCGAAGGTGCCTGTCCCATTTTGGCGTGCCGCCAAAGTCAATTCTCCCTCTCGTCCTCCTTCCTCCCTACAAAAGCGCTCTGGTGGCTGCGTAACCATGGGACAGGCACCTTCGGCGCCAGTCCCCCTGCTGTCTATAATCCTTCAGGGCAATATGTGTTTTCGCTATATCCCATATCAGAACTTGAAATTGGTGCAGTGCGCAAGAGGTCTTTATAATTGACTTCATCGAATCCAACCAACCTTCAGGAGTCTCACATGACCAGCTTCAACAACACCGCACCAG
Organism: Massilia sp.; assembly: GCA_028291845.1. GTDB lineage: Bacteria > Pseudomonadota > Gammaproteobacteria > Burkholderiales > Burkholderiaceae_D > JAFCUW01. Next base: position 11,907 of record JAQGNM010000228.1, read on the forward strand.
CCGGCTCGACCTACCCAGCACCATCGTTCTCGTTCGCTTCGATCATCGACGCCCTGTTCATGACCAAGCTGCGCGAAGAACTCGACGCTGAAACCGCCGGCGACAAGTCGGATGCCGCCTACCACTACGGCATGTAAATAGCACGACGCCGCTGCGCTGACCCCAAGCAGCGCGGCGGTTGAAAGCAAAAACGCCCCACAGGCTCAGCCTGCGGGGCGTTTTTTACGTTTACTTTTGCTGCGTGGTTTATGCTTCTACAAGCTTCTGCAGCTTGACGCCGCCGTGCTCCTCCTGCATGGTGCGCTCCAGCATCTTCACCAGGGCGTAAGCCGAGTCGATATGCGGCGTCGCCGTGCCGGTCAGGCGGCCCAGTTCGACCACCGATCCGACCAGGGCATCGATCTCGGGCCCGCGCCCTGCTTCGACATCCTGCAGCATCGAGGTCTTGTGCTTGCCGACCTTTTCCGCTCCTTCGATGCGGCGGTCGAGGGTAACTCTAAACGATATACCCAGTTTCGCCGCCACCGCCTGCGCCTCCCGCATCATCGCTGCCGCCAGCTCTCTTGCCAGTGTATACTGGCAGATATCGACCAGGGTCGAATGCGACAGCGCGCTGATCGGGTTGAAGCAACCGTTACCCCACAACTTGAGCCAGATTTCGGCGCGGATGTTATCCAGTACCGGGGCTTTCAGGCCCGCATGCTGGAACACCTCCGAGATTTTTTGGGCGCGCTCGCTGATACTGCCGTCGAGTTCGCCGAGAGGGAAACGCTCGCCCTCCACGTGCTGGATCACGCCCGGTGCGATCAGTTCCGCCGCCGGGTAGACCACGCAACCGAGAATGTGTTTCGGTGCGATTTTATTGGCCAGCAGCCCGGTCGGATCGACGCTCTTGACGACGTATCCTTCGTGCTTGCCGCCGTGCTGGTGGAAATACCAGAACGGGATACCGTTCTGCATCGTCACCACCACCGTATCCGGTCCCACCATGTGGCCGATCTGGTCGGCCACCGCGTCGACCTGGTGTGCTTTCAAAGCCAGGATCACCAGCTCTTGCACACCCGCCTTGGCGTAATCGTCAGTCGCCTTGACGTCCGTGGCGACATGTTCGGTCCCATCATTGTCGATCAGCTTGATGCCCCTGGCCGAAATAGCCTCCAGGTTGGCGCCGCGGACGATGAACGTGACGTCCTCCCCCGCCAGCGCCAGCTTCGCGCCGACGTACCCCCCGATTGCTCCTGCTCCAATGATTGCAATTTTCATGACGTGCTCCCACCTAGTTTACTCGAACCGGTTTTTGAGCTTGCCTATGCCATCGATCTCGATTTCGATCGTACTGTTTGGTCGCATGGAGCCCACGCCGACCGACGTGCCGCACAACAGCACATCGCCCGGATATAAAGTCATGTCTTTCGAAATTTTACTTACCAGCTGCGCCACGCTGAACACCATGTCGTTGACAGGATAGTCCTGGCGCACTTCTTCATTCAATATGGTTCGTACCACCAGCATGGCCGGATCGAGCCCGGTGGCTATCACCGGTCCCAGCGGACAGAAGGTATCGAAACCCTTGGCCCGGCACCATTGCGCGAAGGTCGGATCGCGGTTGATGATGTCGGCGACGGTGACGTCATTGGCGCAGGTCAGGCCGAACACGTAGTTCGGCGCGTCTTCCTCGCTGACGTTGCTTGTGGTCTTGCCGATTACGACAGCCAATTCGCCTTCGAACACCACCTTCGAATCAGGTGAACCCTCCAGCAGCGGGCGCCGAATGGTGCCGCCGGGTGCCAGCAAGGTGTTCGGAGTCTTGACCAGGTATAAAGGTTCCGGCGGTGGCGCCAGTCCCAGTTTCTTGCCCAGTGCGTGGAAGTTGTTCCACATCGCCAGCATCTTCCCAGGCACCACCGGAGCGAGCAATTTCACTTCGGACAGATGCATGGAATTGCCGTTCGGTTCGGGATTGGCGAACATGTCGCCTTCATACACCCGAATCTTCTCGCCTTCGAGCGTGCCGAAGCACGTCGCATCCTGGTGTTGGAAGCGAACCCAGCGCTTGATCATCATGTTAATACCTCTAGTTACGCCGGATTGGAAAGCGGCGCCAGCCGAAAGGCAGGCTGGCGCCATACTGCTTTTAACGTGCCATGCGGGCCGGAGCGACGTCGACCGCTGCCGCGTTTGGCGTGACGGCGTTGGTCATGAAGTTCGCACGCATCGGCTTGAGGACAAACCAGGCCATCAGTGCGGCGGCGGCGTTCAGGCCGCAACCGACGAAGAACACGGCTTCCCAGCCGCCGGTGGCGTCGGTGATCATGCTCGAGATCGGCACGAAAATCGATGCGGTGCCCTTGGCGGTGTACAGCAGGCCAGCGTTACCGGCGGCGTTCTTGCTGCCGAAGGTGTCGGCGGCGGTGGCCGGGAACAGGCTGTAGATCTCACCCCAGGCAAAGAACACCAGGCCGGTCAGGATGACGAACATGATTGGATCACGGCCGTAGTAGTACAGCGCCAGGATGCCGACCGCTTCGAGGGCGAAGGCGATGAACATGGTCTTTTCACGGCCGATCTGATCGGATACCCAGCCAAAGAACGGACGGGTCAGGCCATTCAACACACGGTCGATCGCCAGAGCGAAGGTCAGTGCCGGCAGCACCATGCCCATGACGTTGAACTTGACGCCATCGATCTGGAAGTCCTTGGCGATCGGGCCCATCTGGGCGGTGGCCATCAGGCCGCCGGCGGCAACCAGCACGAACATCAAGTACATGACCCAGAACACGGGCTTGCGGACGATCTGCGAGGGGCCGAATTCGGCATTGCCCTGCTGAACCTTGGTCTGCTTCTTGATAGCGTTCGGCATGTGAGCCGGTGGACGCACCATCATCAAGGCCAGCAGCACGACGATCAGGCCCTGGCCGATACCGAAGTACAGGAAGGTCTGCTCGTAGCCGCTCGACTCGATCATCTTCGAAATTGGAATGATGGTGGCCGCCGAGCCGGCGCCGAAACCTGCCGCCGTCAAACCAGCTGCCAGGCCGCGGCGATCCGGGAACCATTTGAGGGCCGAACCGACGCAGGTGCCGTAGACCGCGCCGGCGCCGATACCGGAGATGGCAGCGGCGATGTAGAGCATGGTCAAGGTGTCGGCAAACGAGTTCATCACCCAGCCCAGGGCGCACAACAGGCCGCCGAACAGCACGACAGGACGTGGACCGAATTTATCGACGGCCCAGCCTTCGATCGGTACCAGCCAGGTTTCGGTCAGGATGAAGATGGTGAAAGCAACCTGGATGGCTGCCTTGGACCAGTGGTATTTGTCCGCGATCGGGTTGACGAACAGGGTCCAACCATATTGCAGATTGGCAATCATCGCCATGCAGACGATGCCCATTACGAGCTGCAGCCAGCGGTTTGCGCCGGGCGATGCCGGGTTGATGCTTGTTTCTTGTGTCATTTCCATGTCTCCGTGATGGTGTAGTTTTTCGCGTCTTTGCGCGTCCGGGGTGCTAACAGAATCGGATCAAATCAGTTCTGTCGTGCCCTCGCCATTGCTGTGGAAGTTGCCGCGGCGGCCATGAAGCCGGCGCCGCTGCGTGGGTACTGCGGGGTGGTCATTGCGCGTCTCCCTGAGGTGTTGTTAAGGCCTGCAACTGTTCTGCCGCCAGGGTTTGATAGTACCCCGGCCAGGCGGCTGTGATATTGAAAAAAGGTGATGCCATTTTCCCAACGTATGCCCCGACTTCCGGTGGAAGGAGTCATATTTACACAAGCGCGGACAGATGCCCGATTGTGGAAGACGCGTTTTTTTATATCCTTGACCTCGGTTAAGATTTGAAATCAGATCCAATGGAAATTTATTATTAAACACCAGCGTGGTGCTGCTGAATTTCTGCCCAATTGATGAAGGCTGCAGGACGGCAACCGACTTCATTCATGGCGGAGAAACGGCGCTCCTTGGCGGCCTGGATGGCGTCGACCAGGAACTCGGCGTCGTAGGCCTTCAACAGGTGCGGCTGGTGTGTCTGCAAGTAGTTGCGCAAGCACTCGCGGTCGCCATCGGCGCAGGCGCCGCCCTGGAACTGCGCACTGTCCCAGTGGAAGCGCAGACCGAGTTCGTGGAAGGCGGCGTTGTAAGCGTTGCGGTGGGCATCGGCAAGGGCACCGTGGTGGATGCTGTCGATGTTGCTCTGGCTGCTCTGGCTACCTTGCTTGTTGAAGTTGGTCATGGCGTTCTCCGAAACGATTAAGTGAACATGCGGTGAAATCGCGGTGAAATTTCAGTGAGTTCAATGTAACCTGCACAAATGATTAGTAATAGTTAAAGTTATTAAGCATAATCATTCATTATCCTGAATACATTGACAGAGTGCCCTATGAAAAATGCCACGTTGCGACAATTGAAAGTGTTCGAAGCGGTGGCGCGCCACCTGAGCTTTTCGCGCGCGGCCGAGGAATTGCACCTGACCCAGCCTGCCGTGTCGACACAGATCAAGACCCTCGAGAGCCATGTCGGCCTGGCCTTGTTCGAGCAACTGGGCAAGAAGGTGTATCTGACCCAGGGCGGCGCGGAGCTGCTGTATCACTCGCGCGCCATCATCCGGCAGTTCCTGGAGGCCGAAGAAGCGCTGGCCCATTTCAAGGGTATCGCCGGCGGCCACCTGAATGTGGCGGTGATCAGCGCCGGCGATTATTTCTTCCCGCACCTGCTGGTCGAATTTGCCCGCCGCCACCCCGGCGTGAAATTGAATCTGACGGTGCACAACCGCGAAGAGCTGCTGGGGGAATTGTCGAACAACCTCACCGACCTCGCCATCATGGTGCGCCCGCCGCACGACCTCGACACGCAAAACGAATCGTTCGCGCCGCACCCCTACGTCATCGTCGCCGCACCCAACCACCCTCTGGCGACACGCAAACGCATTTCGATGGAGGCCTTGGTCAAGGAGGCTTTCGTGGTGCGCGAAAAAGGGTCGGACACCTGGTACTCGATGCAGGACGGTTTTGGTCAGTACATGCGCGATTTAAACATCGCCATGGAAATTCGCAGCACCGAAACCATCAAGCAGGCGATCATTGCCGGCATGGGCATCGGCTTCCTGTCAGCCCACACCATCGGCCAGGAATTGAAAACCGGCAGCCTGGTGGTGCTGCCGGTGCAGGGATTTCCCTTGATGCTCAACTGGTACGTGGTGCACCGCTTCGACAAGCGCTTGCCGCCGGTGGCGAAAGCGTTCAAGGAGTTTTTGCTGAGCGACGGCGCGCGCCTGATCAGCGACCTGATTCCGGCGCCGACACCGGGTATTCACGGAAAATTGGATTCTTGACGGCAGTCAAGGATATTGACTATTCGGACAGGCACAGTGGTCTTGTTTCACTCCGAAGTATATTTGCCGCCGTCCTTCACCAGATGGCGGCTTTTTTTTGGGAAATCAAACAAAAGTAAAAACCTACTTTTGTTTGGGCCTGGTCAGTAAACCAAGAAAAAACCGGCTTAGAAGCGCAAGGCCAGTCAGGTAAAAAGCACTGGCGAAGCCAGATGCTTTTTACAGGAACTGCTTGCGAGTGCGCTGAGCATGCAGCAGCGGGGTCTGGCACTCCCGTGCCTGACCCCATCTTCACTTTGCCGACATATTTTTCGATAGCCGCTGGACTGCGCAAATGGGGTCAGACGGCGCAGCGCCAGACCCCGATACTGCTTACGCCATCAGCGCCTTGACGTGCGCGGCGGTTCCACCGGCGAGCCCTTCGCCGCTGTAGCCGCCTTCCAGCACCGACACGATGCGCCCGACGCACAGTTCGTCGGCCACCTTCATCAATTCTTCGGTCACCCAGCGATAGTCGTCGTCTTCAAGATTCATGCCCGCCAGCGGGTCGAGTTTATGGGCGTCGAAGCCGGCCGAGATGATGATGAAGTCCGGTTTGAAGGCGCGCAGTTTCGGCAGCAGCTCGGCAGCTGTCCTTTCCCTGAACATGCGCGAGCCGCAGCCCGGCGGCAGCGGCACGTTGACGATATTGTCGGCCACGCCGTGCTCGCTGGCGCTGCCGGTGCCCGGGTACAGCGGCGACTGGTGGCTGGAGGCATAGAACAGCTCAGGACGCGCGTAAAAGGCTTCCTGGGTGCCGTTGCCATGGTGGACGTCGAAATCGACCACGGCGACGCGCGCGAGGCCGTGGGCCTGCTGGGCGTGGACGGCGGCGATGGCGGCTTGATTAAAAATGCAAAAGCCCATCGCGCGGTCCGGCTCGGCGTGGTGGCCGCACGGCCTGGTGGCGCAAAACACGTTGTCGAATTCGCCGGCCATGACGGCGTCGACGCCGGCGCACGCGGCGCCGATGCAGCGCATGACGGCGTTCCACGAGCCGGGCGACATCACCGTATCGCCGCCGTCCAGCGCTACCCTGCCGCTGGCCGGGGCGACGTCGGCGATGGCGTCGACGAAGGCTTCGTCATGGATCAGCTTGGCCTGCATGCGCGTACCCATCGGGGCCTCGCGCCAGCTCAATGCTTCGAACTCCGGCGCGCCCAGCACATCGAGCACCGCCTTCAAACGGGCCGGCGATTCCGGGTGGCTGCTGCCGGGATCGTGCTTGAAGCAGTCATCATGGGTAAATACGAGGGTGCTCATGTGATTCCTTTCTGGCGCCCTCCTTTTTCGTGAAATCAGCTACGAAATGAGAATGGCGCGGAAGTCGTTGACATTGGTGAGCGTCGGTCCGCACACGACCAGATCGCCCAGCGCTTGGAAAAAACTGTAACCGTCATTATTGTCCAGCATGGCGCGCGCACGCAAACCGTGCGCCTCGGCGCGCATCAGGCTGTCGGGCGCCAACAGCGCGCCGGCGTTGTTCTCCGAGCCGTCGATGCCGTCGGTATCGCAGGCAATCGCATGGATGCCAGGCGCGCCGCCCAGCGCCAGGCCGAGCGCGAGCAAGAACTCGGTGTTGCGCCCGCCCCGCCCGGTTCCGCCGACGGTGACGGTGGTCTCGCCGCCGGACAGGATCACGCACGGCCGCTGGAACGGCATGCCGTGGGTCCGCACCGAGCGCGCCATCGACGCGTGCATCAGGGCGATGTCGCGCGCCTCTCCCTCGATGTCGTCGGCCAGGATGTAGGGCGTGATGCCGGCCGCGCGCGCTGCCGCGGCAGCGGCGTCGAGTGCGATCCGCGCGGAGGCGATCACGTGCACGCGGTTGTTGGCAAAGCGGATATCGCCCGGCTTGGGCGTCTCGCCTGCGCCGGACGTGAGCACCGCGCGCACGTTGGCGGGAACCTCGATGCGGTAGCGCGCCAGGATCGCCAGCGCTTCCTCGCAGGTCCCCGCATCGGGCAGGCTCGGCCCGCTGGCGACGATGCCGGGATCGTCGCCAGGCACATCGGAAATGAGCAAGGTCACCACGCGCGCGGGCGCGCAAGCGAGCGCCAGGCGGCCGCCCTTGATGGCCGACAGGTGCTTTCTCACGCAGTTCATCTCGCCGATGGTGGCGCCGCTTTTGAGCAGGGCGCTGTTGAGCGCCTGCTTGTCGGCCAGGGTGACCCCTGCGGCCGGCAGCGCCAGCAGCGCCGAGCCGCCGCCGGAGATCAGGCACAGCACCAGGTCGTTTTCATTCAAGCCCGCCACGCTGTCGAGAATGCGCTGCGCCGCGCCCGCACCGGCGGCGTCCGGCACCGGGTGCGCCGCTTCCAGCACTTCGATGCGCTCGCATGGCACGGCGTGGCCGTAGCGGGTGACGACGATGCCGGTCAAGGGCCCGGGATAATGGCCCTCCACCACCCGCGCCATTTCGGCCGCACCCTTGCCGGCGCCGACCACGATCAAGCGACCGCCCACCGGCGCCTCGGGAAGAAATGAAGGCAGGCAGCCTTCGCTGGTCACGGCGCCGACCGCCGCTTCGAACAAGTCCAACAACAAGCGGCGCTCGTCCTGCATGTCAGCCTTTGGCGATCTGGTGATTCGACATGCGCTCGATGGCCTGGCACAGCGCCGAGTGATCGAGTGCGCTGCCGCCGTGGGCGGCGCAGGAATTCATCAGCTCCTGCACGTTGGCCGTATTCGGCAGTGCGACCCCCATCGATTTGGCGCCTTGCAGGGCCAAATTCAAATCCTTCTGGTGCAGCTCGATACGGAAACCGGGCGCAAAGGTGCGCTTGACCATGCGCTCGCCGTGCACTTCCAGGATGCGCGAAGCGGCGAAGCCGCCCATCAGGGCCTGGCGCACCTTGGCTGGATCGGCGCCTGCCTTGGAGGCGAACAGCAGCGCTTCCGACACCGCCTGGATGTTCAGCGCGACGATGATCTGGTTGGCCACCTTGGTGGTCTGGCCGTCGCCGTTGGCGCCCACCAGGGTGATGTTCTTGCCCATCAAGTCGAACAGCGGCTTGACCCTGCCGAACGCTTCCTCGCTGCCGCCGACCATGATTGTCAACGAGGCGGCGCGCGCGCCCACTTCGCCGCCCGACACCGGCGCGTCGAGATAATCGCAGCCGAGCTTGTTGATTTTTTTGGCGAACTCCTTGGTCGCCATCGGCGAAATCGAACTCATGTCGACCACCACCTTGCCGGCCGACAGGCCGGCTGCCACGCCGTCGGCGTCGAACAGCACCGCTTCCACGTGCGGGGTGTCGGGCACCATGACGATGATGATGT
>JAQGNM010000234.1 GCA_028291845.1 Massilia sp.
AGACGATTTCATGGGCGCGTTCGATGATGCCTTGCAAGGTGGCGCGCTCCTCGTCGGCCGACAAGGTACTGTTGAGCTGAGTCGCCTTGACCCCCAGTTCCAGCAACTTCTCGGTCTGGTCCTTCATCAGCGAAATCAGCGGCGACACCACGATCGTGGTGCCGGCAAGCAGCTTGGCGGGGATCTGGTAACACAGCGATTTGCCGCTGCCGGTCGGCATGATGGCCAAGGTGTCCTTGCCATCAAGGACACTGTCGATCACATCCTGCTGGCCGCCGCGCAAGCGCTGCACGTGAAACACGCTGCGCAGCAATTTGCCAATCGTATTGCGGCGCACGGCACGCAAGCCCTGTTTCATCAGTTGGGGGTCATGTTTTGTCATAGCCGCAACTGTAGAGCGGACAATTGGGGCTCGCTATAGGACAAAAACCAGTCATCAAGTAGGAGGTGCAGCCAGACCCACTGGGCCGGTGTCGGACTACGTCTTACGCGCTTGTCCTACACAATGGCGGACCTCATTCTGATGCTTTATGGATACACCTTGCGTAAGATGAACTCATCGAACAAGCAAACACACGATTGAGGAGCACCACCATGATGAGCAAAATTCCCGTGACCTGGACCAGTCTGCAAATGATCCTTGCCGGTGCCTCGGCCTATGTTGTCTGCACCACCGACCTGCTGGGCGGCGCGGCGCTGTTCATTCATTGACAGCTGATTGTCGACGCGCCCACGCCACTTAGCGTTCGACACCGGCCGCGGCATCCTGCGCCGCCGCCTCTGCCACAGCCATGTTGGCAATCGTATCGTCGCTGGCAAACAACGGCAGCACCACACTGAAAATCGAGCCGGTCATGCCGTCGCTGGTGACAAATAAACGGCCGCCATGCGCCTCGGCCAATTGCCGCGAAATCGCCAGACCCAGTCCCAGTCCCTTGACATCCTTGCTGCTGGTGCCGCGCTCGAACGGCTCGAAGATGCGTTTCTGATCGGCCTCGGAAATTCCCTTGCCGCCATCGATGACGTCGATGCGCACTTCCTTGGTATTGCCCTCCACCACCACATCGACCGGCTTGCCGTTGCCGTAACGTAGAGCATTGGTCAACAGATTGATGATCACCTGCTCGATGCGGAATTCATCCCACTGCCCCTCGACCGGATCGTGCGGGTGCAGTTTGATGGTGGTGCCGTAGCCGCCCGCCTGCAGCGACAGGTCGCTGACCACCCGCTTGAGCAAGGCCATCAACTCAAAATGGGTGGGACGGATCGACAGGCGGCCGCTGCGGATGCGCGAGACGTCGAGCATGTCGTCGATCAGGCGGATCATCGACTGGATCTGACGCTGGTCGCGGGCAATCATGGCGGGCAGGCGCTCCGGACCCAGCGCTTCGACGTTACCCCGCTGCAATTGCAGCATGCGCATCTGGCTTTCCAGGAACAAGGTATTCAAGGGGGTGCGCAATTCGTGGGCGACCAGCGACATGAAATCATCGCGCATGCGCAAGGAGCGTTGCAATTCGGCCTGGGTGGCGCCCAGTTGTTCCAGCAAGGCTTGCTGTTCGCGGCGGCTTTGCTCGATGGCGGCGATCTGGCGCAGGCGCTCATGGCGCTGCTGGTCGAGCGCGACGAACACGTTGACCTTGCTGCGCACCGCATCGCTGTCGAGCGGCTTGTACAGAAAATCGACGGCGCCCGATTCGTAGCCCTTGAAAGCGTAGTTCAGTTCGCGGCCGGCGGCGCTGGTGAAAACAATCGGGATGTGGCGGGTGCGCTCGGTGCCACGCATCAACTCGGCCAATTCAAAGCCGTCCATGCCGGGCATTTGCACGTCGAGAATGGCCAGCGCAAATTCGTGCTCCAGCAGCAGCTGCAGCGCCTGTTCGCCGGACGCCGCATGAAAAATGATGCGTTGCTCGTCGCGGATCAAGGCGTCGAGCGCCTGTAAGTTGTCGGCCAGATCGTCGACGATCAATACTTTGCTTAACACTTCCTCGTTCATGATCTCTCCATCCTGTCGTCGTTCTCTGCCGTACTGTCCTGCTGCGGCGCCACTGTCAGGGTAATTGCCTGCAACAATTGGCCAATTCCGGCCAAACTCAAAATCAAATCGGGCGCGCTGGCGGCAATCGCCGCGCGCGGCATGGTCGGCACTTGCGCCTCGCCCGGGTCCTGCACCACGGTAAAACCGCCGCGCGAGCGAATGTCGGCCATGCCGGCGGCGCCGTCGGCATTGGCGCCGGTGAGCAAAATACCGACCAGCTCGTCACCATACACGTCCGCTGCCGAACTCATCAAGACATCGATGGCCGGGCGCGCAAAGTGCACGGGCGGCTCGCAACTGAGCGAAAACGTGCGGTCTTTCTCGACCGACAAGTGGTAGCCCGAGCCGGCGAAATACACCGTGGCATTCTCGATCGGCTGCTTGTCGGCCGCCTCGCGCACCGGTACGGGCAAACGCGGCGCGAATACTTCGGCCAGACGGCTTTCGCGGCTGGCGGGCATGTGCAACATGCAAATCACCGGCACCTGCATGCCATCAGGCAATGCACTCAATACGCCGAGCAAGGCGTCGACGCCGCCGGCTGAACCGCCGATGACGACGGCCGCCGGCCGCAAGCTCGTGGTGTCGCTGGCCGTGGTAGTGATCGAGGCGCCGGGAACGCTCATGTGCCCTTGCGGTAAATCCGCTCGCGCTTGGCAAGCGGTTCGAAACGGTTGCCGTACTCGGAAAAATCGATCGATTCCTTGCTGCCCAGCGCCAGGAAACCGCGGTGGCACAAGGACTCGTGGAACAGACCGAACACGCGGTTTTGCAGCTTCCGGTTGAAATAAATCATGACGTTACGGCAGCTGATCAGGTGTGTTTCGGAAAACACGCTGTCGGTGGACAGGCTGTGGTCGGCGAACGTCACGTTCTCGACCAGGCTCTGGTCAAAACGGGCGCCGCCGTAAGCAGCGGTGTAATAGTCGGAAAACGCCGTCTTGCCGCCCGCCGCCTGGTAATTCTCCGTGTACAGCTGCATGTGCTCGAGCGGAAACACACCGCGCCGGGCCGTTTCCAGCGACTGCGGATTGATGTCGGTGGCGTAAATGATCGCGCGCTCGAGCAGCCCCTCCTCGCGCAGCAGGATCGCCATCGAATAGACTTCCTGCCCGGTGCTGCAGCCGGCCACCCAGATTTTCAGCGAGGGATAGGTCTTAAGAAATGGAATCACCTGTTCGCGCAGCGACAAATAAAAGCTCGGATCGCGGAACATCTCGGTGACCGGGATGGTCAGATACTGCAGCAGCTGGGAAAACGCAGCCGGCTCGTGCATCACCTTGGCTTGCAGCGCTGAAATGGTTGGACAATCCATTTCATGCAGGGCATGCAGCACCCGGCGTTTCTGCGAAGCGCCCGTGTAATCGCGAAAGTCGTAGTTGTACTGGAGGTAGACCGCTTCGATCAACATCCGCAATTCAATATCGGTCGCTTGCAGCTGGGGTTTCAAATGCGTTCCAGGTTGGGCATCCACACGCGCAGGAGGGAATACAGGCGGTTCAAGTCGATCGGTTTGGCCAGGTAATCATTGGCCCCGGCGGCAAGGCATTGTTCCTGATCGTCTTTCATTGCCTTGGCGGTGATGGCGATCATCGGCAGGCGGTCGAAGCGGCCGTCGGCGCGGATGCGGCGCATCGCTTCGAGGCCATCCATGCCCGGCATCATGATATCCATCAGCACCACGTCGACATTGGCCACTTCGTCGAGCTTGGCGATGGCTTCAAAACCGTTCCTGCCGATTTCCACCTTGGCGCCGCGCTGCTCGAGCGCCGCGGTCAGGGCGAACAGGTTGCGCATGTCGTCGTCGACCAGCAAGATGGTGCGCCCTTCGAACACGCGGTCGCGGCCGCGCACGGTTTGCAGCATGCTCTGGCGCTCGGTCGACAGCTTCGCTTCCACCTTGTGCAGGAACAAGGTCACCTCGTCGAGCAGGCGCTCCGGCGAGCGCGCGCCTTTGATGATGATCGAGCGTGAATATTTCAACAGCTCCGATTCCTCCGCCCGTGTCAGGTTGCGGCCGGTGTAGACGATCACCGGCGGGAACGAGCACAATTCTTCGCCGGACATTTTCTCCAGCAACTCGTTGCCCTGCATATCGGGCAGTTTCAAGTCGATGATCATGCAATCGAACACTTCGCTGCGCAGCAGCGCCAGCGCTTCCTCGCCGGAACCGACGGCGGCGATTTCGACGTCGCTGTCGGCGATCAGGGCCACCACGCTTTCGCGCTGGCGCTCATCGTCCTCGACCAGCAGGATGCGCTTGATCTTCTGGGTGAACTTGCCTTCGAGCTTGCGGAACACCTGTTCGAGCTCTTCGCGCGTGGTCGGTTTCAGGGCGTAGCCGATGGCGCCCAGGTTGAGCGCCTCGCCGCCGTTGTCGTTGGACGACACCACGTGCACGGGAATATGGCGGGTTTGCGGGCTGTCTTTCAGCAATTGCAGTACCGACAGGCCGGAGCGGTCGGGCAGGCGCATGTCGAGCAAAATCGCATCGGGCAGGTATTCATTTGCCAACTGCAAGCCCTCGCCGCCGGTCATGCCGACCAGGCAGCGGTAGCGCATCTCGCGCGCCAGCTTGTACAGGATGTCGGCAAACGCCGGATCGTCCTCGATCACCAGCACCGAGCGCTCGTGGTCGCCGGCGGGACGGTGACGGTCGTCGGCGAAGCTGGCCTCGGTGTTTTGCGCCGCAGGCGCCGCCGCGGTGGCGGCAACAGGTGCGCTATTGCCGTAGACCAAGGTCTCGGCCGGCTTGTCGTTGCGGGCTGGCGCCTCGGCAAGCGGTGCCGGCGCCTGGTCGCCTTCATCGGTCGCGGCCGGGCAGGTGCGCGGCAAGGTCAGGGTGAACACGCTGCCGTTGCCAGGCGAACTGGTGACGGAAATTTCGCCGCCCAGCAAGCTTGCCAGATCGCGCGAGATCGACAGACCCAGGCCGGTACCGCCGAAGCGGCGGCTGGTGGTGCCGTCGGCTTGATGGAAGGCGTCGAAAATCTTGGCCTGCTGGTCGGGCGCGATGCCGATGCCGGAGTCTTCGATGACAAATTTCACCGGACCGCCCGGGGTGCTGCTCACGTTCAAGGTCACCATGCCGGAGTCGGTGAATTTGATGGCGTTCGACAGCAGATTCTTCAACACCTGCTCGAGGCGCTGGCGGTCACTCCACACGGTGGCCGGCACCGATGGTTCGACCTGTACCTGGAAGCGCAGCTGCTTTTGCATGGCCAGCGGCTCGAAGGTCATGGCCAGCGACTCGACCATGCGGCGCACCGTCAGCGATTCGAGCACCAGCTCGAGCTTGCCGGCCTCGACCTTTGAAATATCCAGGATGTCGTTGATCAGGTGCAGCAGATCGTTGCCCGCCGAATAAATCGTCTGGGCGAACTTGACTTGTTCTTCCGACAGATTGCCCTTGGCATTGTCCGACAGCAGCTTGGCCAGGATCAGCGAGCTGTTGAGCGGCGTGCGCAGTTCGTGCGACATGTTTGCCAAAAATTCCGACTTGTAGCGGCTGGCCCGTTCCAGGTCCGCGGCGCGCTGGCGCAATTCGGTTTGCGCCTCGTTCAGGGCGGCATTTCTCGCATCGAGGTGAATCGCCTGCTCGGCCAGCTGATCGTTGGTTTGCTCGAGCTCGGCCTGCTGGTTTTCCAGGTTGCTTTGCGACTCTTCCAGCACGCGCGACTGCTCTTCCAGTTCCTCGTTGGCGGTGCGCAGCTCTTCCTGCTGCACCTGCAATTCTTCATTTAACTGCTGGGTTTCCGCCAGCGACTCCTGCAGGCGCTGGCGGTAGCGCGCCGCCGCCACGGCCGCGCCGATGCTCTCGCCCACCAGTTCGAGGTAGGCCAGGTCGCGCGAACTGGTCGGCTGCAAGAAGCCGATTTCCAGCGCCCCGGTGATCTCGTTCTCGTTGCGAAATGGTGAAATCAGTAATTGCGTCGGCGCCGCCCGGCCCAGGCCCGACGACACTTTTATATAGCCGGGTGGCAGCGAATCGAGCGCCAGCAAGCGCTGTTCGCGCACCGCCTGGCCGATCAGCGATTCGCCCGGTTTGAACAGCTGGTTCTGCCCGGCCCAGGATTCGTCGAAGCCGTAGGTGGCGATGCGGCGCATCACGCCGCCCTCTTCCCGCACGTACATCGCCGCCACCAGTCCGCCCAGATGGCGGGTGACCTGGTCGAGCGTGGCCTGGGCCAGCGGCGCCATGGCGTGGTGGCCGGCCATGGCGTCGGACAATGCGGTCTGGCCATCGCGCAACCATGCCTGGTTTTCCAGCAAGGCGGTGTGGGCCGCCTGCTGGTCCATCGCCTTGGTGTAGGAAGCCGACAGCGCGACCAGTTCGCGGCGGCCGAAATACGCCAGCAGGCCGGCCACGGTCAGGCTGAAAATGAGGAACAGGCCGACCGCCCAGCGGGTGGTCGACTTGGCCGACAAATTGCGTTCGGCCAGCAGTTTTTCTTCGATATCGAGAAAGCCGGCGAACTGGCGCCGCACTTCATCGGTCAGCGCCTTGCCGCGTCCGCTCTGGATGGGCGTCAGGTAGTCGCCGCCGTCGCGCCGCAATGCGATCACCTCGGCGGCGAACTGTTCCCACAGTTTTTGCGCCGCCTGCACCTTGCGCAGGCGCGCGGTCTGGGCCGGATTGTCCGCCACCTCGTCGAACAAGGCGTCGAGCTCGGATTCGATCAGCGGCAGGCTCGCCTTGTACGGCGCCAGAAACGTTTCGTTCTTGGTGATCAGGTAACCGCGCATGCCGGTTTCCAGTTCGGCCGACATCTTGCTGACCTGGTTGGCGTCGCCGATCACCCGCTCGGAATGCTCGACCCAGGTCAATACATTGATCAGATAGACGATGATGGCAACGAATACCAGGGAGCTGAGCACGCCGACGCCCAGGGGCACGGCAACGTTTCTCGCCAGGATACGGCGAAACTGATGGTTATCGATCATTGATTGGGACCGGAAGCGTTAAGGAACTTGCTGGCAAAACATCCGCAGTTTAACGCATATCCGGCTTGCGCACGCCCCCCTGAGTACGCTTGCCCGGCGCAAAATAACGCGCCAAATACGGCGCTGTACGGCTATTGGCCACCTTCGCCACCTCGCGCGGCGGCGCCGCCGCCACCACCTGGCCGCCGCCGTCGCCCGCTTCCGGCCCGATATCGATCACCCAATCGCTGGCGGCCACCACCGCCATGGTGTGCTCGACCACCACCACCGTGTTGCCCGCCTCGACCAGGCGGTCGAGCTGCACGATCAGCCGCTCCACATCGGCCGGGTGCAGACCGGTGGTCGGTTCATCCAATATATACAGCAGGTCGCCGCGGGCGGCGCGCTGCAATTCGGTGGCCAGCTTGATGCGCTGCGCTTCGCCGCCCGACAATTCGGTGGCCGGCTGGCCCAGGCGCAGATAACCGAGCCCCACCTCGCGCAGCATGTCGAGCGAGCGCAGGATCGGCGCGCACTGCGCCGGCTCGCGGGCGAAAAATTGGGCAGCGGCATCGACGGTCAATCCCAGCACTTCGGCGATGTTCTTGTCTTGCCAGGTCACTTCGAGCGTTTTGGCGTTGTAGCGGGCGCCGCCGCAGGTCGGGCACGGCGCGTACACGCTGGGCAGAAACAGCAGTTCGACCATCACAAAACCTTCGCCGTCGCAGTGCTCGCAGCGTCCCTTGGCGACATTGAAGGAAAAGCGCCCGGCATCGTATTTACGCGCTTTGGCCATTTTGGTGGCGGCAAACAGCTTGCGCACATGGTCGAACAGGCCGGTGTAGGTGGCCAGGTTCGAGCGCGGGGTGCGGCCGATCGGCTTTTGATCGACCCGGATCAGGCGCTTGATGCGCTCGAGTCCCGCGGTGATCTTTCCCTCCAGCGGCGTTTCGGCGGTTTGCTCGAGGCCGTCGACCTCTTCGATCTCTTCGGTTTCGAGCGGATGGCCGAGCGCGCGCGTCACCAGTTCGACCAGCACCTGGCTGACCAGGCTCGATTTGCCCGATCCCGATACGCCCGTTACCGATGTCAGGGCGCCGAGTGGAAAAGCCACCGACAGCTGATGCAGATTGTTGCGGGTGACGCCCTCCAGGCGCAGCCAGCCGGCCGGCGCGCGCGGCGTGCGCTCGGGCGGCGGCGCGACGTCGAACAGAAAGCGCCGCGTCTGCGATTCGGCGACCTCGTTCAAGCCCTGCGGCGGCCCGCTGTATAAAATGTGGCCGCCCTGCTCGCCGGCTGCCGGGCCGACATCGACGATCCAGTCCGCATGGCGGATGACGTCGAGCGCGTGTTCGACCACGAACAGGGAATTGCCGGCCGCTTTCAGTTGCGCCAGTGCGGTGAGCAGAGCTTCGGTGTCGGCCGGGTGCAGGCCGGCCGATGGCTCGTCGAGCACGTACACCACGCCGAACAGGTTCGAGCGCACCTGGGTGGCCAGGCGCAAGCGCTGCAATTCGCCCGGCGACAGAGTCGGTGTACTGCGATCGAGCGACAGATAGCCCAGGCCGAGTGCCAGCAGCACGTCCAGGCGCGCCGCCAGGTCGGCGGCGATGCGCTGGGTGACGATGCGTTTTTCCGGGTGCTGATCGCCCTTCACCTTGGTCAAGGTAGCCGCGTCGGCATGCGGACGCAGCATTTCGGCCAGGCGGGAAAGCGGCAGGCGCGAGATCTCGGCGATATCGTAGCCGCCGAAAGTGACCGACAGCGAAGCGCGCTGCAGGCGCTTGCCTTCGCACTCGGGACACTCGGTGCTGACCATGTAGCGCGCCACGCGCTTCTTCATCGAAGCACTTTCCGTGGTGGCGAAGGTTTGCAGCACGTATTTTTGCGCACCCGTGAAGGTGCCCTGGTAGCTCGGGGTTTCCTTGCGCTTGATGGCCGCCTTGACCTCGGCCTTGTTAAAACCGGCGTAGACCGGCACGGTCGGCTGCTCGTCGGTAAATAAAATCCAGTCACGGTCTTTCTTCGGCATGTCGCGCCATGGAATATCGACGTCGTAACCGAGCGTGGTCAGGATGTCGCGCAGATTCTGGCCGTGCCAGGCCGGCGGCCATGCCGCCACCGCCCGTTCGCGGATGGTCAGACTGTCGTCCGGCACCATCGACTGCTCGGTCACCTCGTACACCCGGCCCAGGCCGTGGCAACGGGGACAGGCGCCGTCGGGCGTATTCGGCGAAAAGGCTTCGGCATACAGCAGGCTCTGGCCGGGCGGGTAATCGCCGGCGCGCGAGTACAGCATGCGCAGGGAATTGGACAAGGTGCTCACGCTGCCGACCGAGGAGCGGGTGGTCGAGCCGCCGCGCTGCTGCTGCAAGGCGACCGCCGGCGGCAGGCCGGCGATATCGTCCACTTCCGGCACCGCCATCTGGTGGAACAGGCGGCGCGCATAGGGCGACACCGATTCCAGATAGCGGCGCTGGGCTTCGGCGTACAGGGTGCCGAAGGCCAGCGACGATTTGCCGGAGCCGGACACGCCCGTAAACACCACCAGCGCGTCGCGTGGAATGTCGAGCGAAACATCTTTCAGATTGTGCTCGCGGGCGCCGCGCACACTGACGTAGCCGTCGCGCGCTTTGATGATGTCGTCAGGCATAAATTCTCTTTTTCTCTATTAGTCGATCGCACAAGGCATGGCCTTATTACAACCTCTTGCCGACAACTAATCGGTGCGCTGATGCACAGTGGCTGAGGGCTTGGCACAAAAATGCAAAATGCCGCCCGGCTTGCACCGGGCGGCATTTCAAGGTGTTGATCGCTGCAACCGCAGCGATCAACACGAACTTCTATACAACTACCGAATTAACGGCCGCTGCGGCTACCGACGACTTCGACGGTGACGCGACGGTTCTTGGCGCGGCCTTCGGCGGTCTTGTTGTCAGCAACTGGCTGGGTCTCGCCCTTGCCTTCGACGAAAACGCGCGACTGATCGACGCCTTTCGACACCAGGTAAGCCTTGACGGCTTCAGCACGACGCAGCGACAGGCGCTGGTTGTAGTCGTTGGTGCCGACCGAGTCGGTGTGGCCGACGGTGACCATGGCTTCGGTGTTCATGCCTTGCAGCTTCATCAGCAGATCGTCCAGGGCAGCACGACCAGCTGGCTTGACAACCGACTTGTCGAAGTCGAACAGGGCTTCAGCAGCGAAGGAAACCTTTTCCGACACGGCCACTGGTGCTGGTGGCGGTGGTGGTGGGGTTTGCACGACTTCAGCAGCTGGTGCTGGTGGCGGCGGTGGTGGTGGGGTGTAGACCACTGGCGCTGCCACTGGACGGCCCAGCTTGTAGACCAGCGAGACCGATGCGAAGTTCACGTCGCCGCGGTGCTCATAAGCATCCTTGACGCGATAGCGCTCGATTTCACCGCGCACTGCCAGCGCTTCGCTGAATTTGTATTCCAGGCCGACGCCGGCCTTGACGTTACCCGACTTGAAACGGCCGTTCGGGCTCAGGACAGCTGCGCCGACGTTGCCGGTGTAGTCGTCACGCACTTGACCGTAGGTGCCGCCAACTTTGCCGTAGATGGCAAAACGCTCGCTCATCGGGATGGTGCCGATCAGGTCGAGGTAGCCGCCGCGGAAGTTGACTTCACGGTTCAGCGAACGACCATTGGTGGTCGACGATTTGTATTCGAACTTGCCCAGGTCGACGTAACCGAGTTCCATCGCAACGTATTTGTTGAAGTTCTTGCCTACGAAGAACTTGGCGCCGATGTCTTTCTTGTCTTCCGAAAAGCTGTTGACGGTGCCGGTGCGGCCGATCGAGCGATGGTAATCATCCATGTTAATGAAGCCACGGGTGCCGCCCACGCCAACGCCGATATACGACGCGGTGTTAGCCCAATCCGGGTTGATGAAGTCGTCGGCAGCGAAGCTCGACTGGCTTGCGAGCACAGCCGCAGCGATGGCGGTCAAGGAAAACAGCTTTTTAGCAAGTTTCATGGTTGTAGGTCCGTTCAAGTGTTATTAATGGGTGGTCAAGCCGGATTTCGTCCGCGGTTGATGAGTTCATTATTGCTAATCCGCACTATCGGTTCTGTTCGTTAGCGCTCATTGCGAAAAAAAATTAGCCGGTTCGCATGAAAAAACAACAAACCAGCAACTTCGTCATCACAACGGCAAACTCACCAGCGCCGCACAAATGCCATCGATGTCGGGCTCCGGCGTAAAACGGGCCGCCATCGCGCGCGCATTGACAGCCAAGGCACGCGAAGACAAAAGTCGGCGCAGCCGGCGTGTCAGACGCGTTGCGGACAAACGCGTCGCCGGCAGAGTCAGTCCGGCCTGCAGCGTAGTGACGCGCGCCGCGTTATCGAACTGATCATGGGCGAAGGGTACCACGAGCTGAACAATGCCGCTCGACAACGCTTCGGCGGTGGTGCCGATGCCGCCGTGGTGCACCAGGGCGGCACACTCCGGCAGCAATGCACGCAGCGGCACATAGGCTTGCCACAGCACCGCCGCCGGCAGCGCTGCCGGCAACTGGTTCTCGTGCGGCGTGAGGAAAATCGCCCGCCGCCCGAGTCGCTCCACCGCCGCCAGCGCCGCCTTAAAATACGCCGCTGCCTGGCGGTTGCCGGTGCCGGGCGTAAATACCACCGGCGCCTCGCCCTGCGCCAGAAAGGCGGCCAACTCGGGCGAGAACGGCGCCTGCGGCGCCGGGTCGTAGCGGGGGAAATCGCTGCGCAGCAGCGGCTTCGGCCAGTCCGACTGGGTCGGCGCGAACCAGGCAGGAAACAGCGCCAGCGACAGATCGGCCACCTGGAACAGGTAAGCAAGGGCGTTGCGCACGGGCGGCAGGCCGCGCAGGCGGCGCTCGGCATTGACGCCGGGCAGCACCACCGGATCGACCAACTGCTTGCCGACCCGCTGCCACAGCCAGCGGCGCGTCGTCAGCGGCAGCCAGCGCGGTACCGCCAGCGGCCCCATCACCAGCGGATCGTGCACGGTCGGCAGATTCGACGGCGCCAGGTAGGCCGCGGCAACGCGGATATCGGGCCTGGCGGCGCGGCACAGATCGGCCTCCGGCAAGACCAGCGGGTGGACCAGCAATACGCATGGATCGCCGGGCGGCAAGGTATCGACAAAGCTCAGCAAGGCGGCGGCGGCGCTGCGGGTGGCTTGCCACACCACACCAAAACCGTGGCGCGCATGCCACAGGCGCGGATCGTCAAGCACCGCTTCGTCCACCGGCACCGCATGAAACGACAGGCCGGCCTGGGTGACATACGGGCGATGTTGCTCTGGACCTAGAAAACTGACGCGATGGCCGCGCTTGAGCAAGGCGAGCGCAATCTTGAGCATCGGAAACAAGTCGCCGGCCGAGCCGATCGCCACGACGACGAAGTGAATATGTGCGCTGATTGCGTCCCCTGAGGTCGGTAAGTGGCTGACCAGGCAGCCGGTGGATGAAGTGCGAGTCTACACAATGTTGTCATGCAGATCAGTCGGCACGCTCATCGCAATTGCAAGCAATCGTTACCGGGAACGGCTTTAAGGGCTTACGGCGTTACGGCATGGGCGGCGTCGCGGCCGACCACGGTGTGCCAGGGACGCACCCGCCAGGCGGTCACCAGGCCGTGGCCGACATATGGGTCGGCGGCGGCAAACTCTTCGGCGGCGGCCGGCGAGTCGCCTGTAAACAACAACACGGCGGTGTCGGCCGGATCGGTGAGCGCGCCGCCCAGCAGCAGTTCGCCACGTGCTTCGGCAGCGCGCGCCAGCGCCAGGTGCACGCCGCGGTGTTCGCCGCGGCGCTCGAGGTAGTCGGCAGCCAGATCGTAGATCAACAGAAAATGCATGGCGGCCCTATAAAAAACGGTCGAGGATCTTGCGGCTGTGCTTGTCGATGGTGAACATATTGCGGATCAGGTAATGAATTCCGTGATTGTCCGCCACCAGCAGGGAGGCGTCGCCGATGCGGCGGATATCACCTTCATCCTTGAGCACGAAGCCGGTGTCGCCGCGGTCGGTGGCGACGCTCCAGGTGCACGGCGTGGCGAAACTGCTGACCTCGTTGATGCGCAGGATCTCCGGCATGAATTCGCGCCCGTCGAGCTCTTCCTGCAGGAGAGTGCGTACGGCGGGCGCCAGGTCGTCGAGCCGGTCGATCCACGCCACTTCCTTGCCGTCGCCCAGCACCATGGCGATGGCGCCGTCGGGCGACTGGATCGGAAAGGCGCGCACCGGCGCCACCCCGGCGTGTACCTCGCCGTCGGCGCTGATCAGGTGCAGCACGCCGAAACTGTCGCGTTTCAAATCAAAGTCGGTGGTCATTGTTCATCCATGTCGATATCGACGTTGCGCGCCTGCGCCTCGTACAGGCGGTGGTAGGCGCCTTCTTTCGCCATCAGTTCATCGTGGCTGCCTTCTTCGACAACCACGCCGCGGTCGAGCACCACCAGGCGGTCGGCCCGGTGCAGGGTCGACAGGCGGTGGGCGATGGCGATGGTGGTGCGGCCCTTGACGAGATTATCGAGCGCCTTTTGAATTTCTTTCTCGGTTTCCGAATCGACCGACGAGGTGGCCTCGTCCATGATCAGGATGCGCGGATCGATCAACAGCGCCCGGGCGATCGAAATGCGCTGGCGCTCGCCGCCCGACAGGCCCTGGCCGCGCTCGCCCACCATCGAATCGTAGCCCTGCGGCAGGCGCAGGATGAATTCGTGGGCATGGGCCGCGCGCGCCGAGGCGATGATGTCTTCCCGCGAAGCGCCCGGCTTGCCGTAGGCGATGTTCTCGGCAATCGTGCCGAAAAACAGGAACGGCTCCTGCAGCACCAGGCCGATGTGGCGGCGGTAATCGGCCACGGCGAACGAGCGGATATCGACGCCGTCGAGCAGGATGGCGCCCTCGGAGACGTCGTAAAACCTGCAGATCAGGTTGACCAGGGTGCTTTTACCCGAACCGGAGTGGCCGACCAGGCCGACGAACTCGCCCGCCTTGATGTTCAGGGAAATGCCGCGGTTGACGGCCCGGTTGCCGTACCTGAAACCGACTTCGCGCAGGTCGATGCGGCCGTCCACCTTGTCGAGCTTGACGGGGTTGGCCGGCTCCGGCACCGACGACACGTGATCGAGAATGTCGAAGATGCGCTTGGCGGCCGAGGCCGACTTTTGCGTCACCGAGACGATCCGGCTCATCGAATCGAGGCGGCCGTAAAAGCGGCTGCTGTAGGTGATGAACAGGGTCAGCACGCCGACCGTGATGTTGTGGTTCGACACCAGGTAGATACCGAACACCCACACCACCAGCAGGCCCAGTTCGGTCAGAAACGACACCGTCGGCGAAAACAGCGACCACACCTTGTTGAGTTTGTCGTTGACCGCCAGGTTGTGCTTGTTGGCCTCCCGGAAGCGGGTCGCTTCGCGCTTCTCCTGGGCGAACGCCTTGACCACGCGGATACCGGGAATGGTGTCGGCCAGCACATTGGTCACTTCGCCCCATACCCGGTCGATTTTCTCGAAACCGGTGCGCAGGCGGTCGCGCACGATGTGGATCATCCAGGCAATAAAAGGCAGCGGCACCAGGGTGATCACCGCCAGCCACGGATTGATGGTGCACAGGATCACGCCGGTCATGATGATCATCAGGACATCGGAGGCGAAATCGAGCAGGTGCAGCGATAAAAACACGCAGATGCGGTCGGAGCCGCTGCCGATGCGCGACATCAGGTCGCCCGTGCGTTTGCCGCCGAAAAACTCGAGAGAAAGGCGCATCAGGTGTTCATAGGTGGCCGAACGCAGGTCGGCGCCCATCCGCTCGGACACCAGCGCCAATACATAGGTTTTCCACCAGCCGAGCAGCCACGCCAGCACCGAGGCGCCGAACAGGCCCGACATATATAACCAAACCAGCTTCTGGTCGACAGGTTGACCATTCTGGAAAGGAATCAACACGTTGTCCATCAGCGGCATGGTCAGATACGGCGGGATCATGTGCGCCGCCGTGCTGGCCACCATCAGGAAAAAGCCGAGACCGAGCTGAAAACGATAGGGCCTGGCGAACTGCCACAGGCGCAGCAGCGTCCAGGTCGACGGCGGCGTGTAGACCACCTTGGTGCAGATCGGGCATTCTTCCTGGTCGAGCTCCAGCGGGGCCTTGCAGCTGGGGCAGGTATTTTGCTCGAGCTGGTGCACCGCGCGCCCTTCCAGCACGGCCGCCAGCTGCTCGGTGAACTGATCGACCACCCGCATGGCGTGCAGATTTTGCCCCAGCGTGAAGCGCCACGAGGCCAGGCGGCCCTCGGCATCGACCAGTTCGAGGTGGCCGACGCCGGCGTGATCGTGGTGTTTGAGCATCAGCCCGGGGCGGTAGGCCCACTCGCGCAGCTCGGCCTCGCCAGGGGCGCGCGCCAGCAGGCGGCGGTCGGTGACGATCACCAGACCCTTAACGAAACGTAATTTCGTGTCGAGGTCAACCTCGACGCTACTTAAAACGTTCTCCCCCGGTAAGAGTTTTTTCTCGATATCGGGCAACCAGCGCTCCGGCAAGTCATTTGCCAGCGGAACGGACAGTGCGGTGGTTGGAGAGAGTTGTTGCGATGTCATCGTCATGCCGCGCGATCCAGGCCAGGTTCTTGGTAACAGGTGGGGAAGCGGCGTGTAGGCGAACAATTTCCATCGGTGCGGGCCGCTTCGGGTGCTTGGGCGAGCTTGGCGGAATCTACGGTATTCTATCGGCGCGACCCGTTTGACGGGGGCGCACTGGCAGAAATCGGTTCGGCGCGGTAAGCTTCGTTAAAGCAAGTATACAACATGATGCGCGCATCACGCGCCAAGGAGAGCATGCTTTCCTGGCACGGCGCGGTGAAGTTCAACACAGGCAAGGCATTGCGCTTGCCGACGCCATTAAGGCGTCGGTGGCGTAACCAAGAAATTAGCATAATGACAAACAAGATCGACCTCGATTTCCTGCGTGTGACGCACCTGCGCGGACCGAATATCTGGACTTACCGCCCCGTCATCGAAGTGGTGATCGACCTGGGCAGCCTCGAAGAGGCGCCCTCGAACAAGATCCCCGGCCTGTATGAGCGCCTGCTGGAGTGGCTGCCCGGCCTGGTGGTGCACCGCTGCGGCGTCGGCGAACACGGCGGCTTTCTGGAACGCCTGCGCGACGGCACCTGGGCCGGCCACATCCTCGAACACGTGGTGCTGGAGCTGCAAAACCTGGCCGGCATGAAGACCGGCTTCGGCAAAACCCGCTCCACCGGCGCGCATGGCATCTACAAGATGGCCTTCCGCACGCGCGACGAGCATGTCGGCCGCGCCGCCCTCGCCGCCGGCCGCGAACTGCTGCAGGCGGCGATCGCCGGCAAACCGTTCGACCTGCCCTCGCAAGTGGCGGGCCTGCGCGAACTGGTCGACACCCACTGTCTGGGTCCGTCCACCGCCCACATCGTCGAAGCGGCCACCGAACGCAAGATTCCCTCGCTGCGCCTGACCGACGGCAACCTGGTGCAACTGGGCCACGGCGCCGCCCAGCGCCGCATCTGGACCGCCGAAACCGACCGCACCAGCGCGATCGCCGAATCGATCGCCAGCGACAAGGATCTGACCAAGACCATGTTGTCCGCCTGCGGCATCCCGGTGCCGGCGGGCGCTCTGGTCAGAAGCGCCGACGAGGCATGGGCCGAGGCGCAGGACATCGGCCTGCCGGTGGTGATCAAGCCGTACGACGGCAACCACGGCCGCGGCGTGTCGCTCAACCTGATGAACGAAGCCGACGTGCGCGCCGCCTACGAACTTGCCAGCCGCAAGGGCGAGAGCAGCAGCGTCATCGTCGAGCGCTTCATCGCCGGCGACGAGCACCGCATCCTGGTGGTCGGCAGGCAGGTGGTGGCGGTCGCCAAGGGCGAAGCGCTGTGGGTCACCGGGGACGGCGTCAACGACATCATCTACCTGGTCGACCACCAGATCAACACCGACCCGCGCCGCGGCACCGGCGAAGACGCTCCGCTGAACGCGCTGGCGCCGGAAAAAGGCGCCGAGATCATCCTCGAACTGCAGCGCCAGGGCTTGACCGCCTGGTCGGTGCCGCCGGCCGGCCAAAAGGTGCTGATTCAGCCGAACGGCAATGTGTCGGTCGACGTCACCGACCGCATCCACCCGTCGGTGGCGCACGCCGCCGCGCTGGCCGCGCGCGTGGTCGGCCTGGACATCGCCGGCGTCGACCTGGTCTGCGAAGACATCTCGAAACCGCTCGACCAGCAACGCGGCGCGGTGATCGAGGTGAACGCCAGCCCGGGCCTGCTGGCCCACTTGAAACCCGGCGCCGGCGAAGCGCGCCCGGTCGGCAAGGCGATCGTCGAACACCTGTTCGGCCTCGAGGACAGCGGCCGCATTCCCGTGGTCGGCGTGACCGGCACCCTGGGCGCCAGCCTGATCGCCCGCCTGGTCGGCTGCCTGGTCAACCTGACCGGCAAACAGGTCGGCGTGGCCAGCGGCCAGGGCCTGTATCTGAACCACCGCAAGGTGGCGGCCGGCGACTGCACCCACTGGGATGCGGGCCAGCGCTTGCTGATCAACCGCACCCTCACCACCGCCGTGTTCGAGTCGAACGCGCGCCGCATTCTCACCGAAGGCCTGGCCTACGACAAGTGCCAGGTCGGCATCGTCACCGACCTCGAAGGCGCCGGCGAACTGGCCGAATTCTACATTCGCGACGCCGATGACCTGGCCAACGTGGTGCGCACCCAGATCGACGTCATCCTGCCGCACGGTAGCGCGGTGCTGAACGCCGAAGTCGAGGCGGTGGCGGACATGGCCGAATTGTGCGACGGCCGCGTGATTTTCTATGCCGCCGACGCCGATCATCCGCGCATCGCGGCGCACCAGGCGGCGGGCGAGCGCAGCGTGTTCGTGCGCGACGGCGCCATCGTGCTGGCCGATGGCGGCAGCGAACGCGTTCTGCTGGCGCTGTCGGCATTGAAGCCGGCGACGGCCAGGCATCCGACCAGCGTGCTGGCGGCAGTGGCGGCGGCCTGGGCGCTCGACGTCGAGCCGACCATTCTGGCGGCGGGCCTGCGCACGTTCGACGCGGCAGCGAAGACACTGCCGCACTAATAAATACAACTGCCGACGCGATGTGTCGGCAGCATGCTGAATACAAAACGGGAATACGGTTTATGCAAGTAACACGCGTACGGGCGCTGCGAGGCCCCAACCTCTGGAGTCACCACACCTCGGTCGAGGCGGTGGTTGTCTGTTCGCCCGATGAAGAATGCGTCGGCAACCTGGCCGGCTTCGAAATCAGGTTGCGGGCGCGCTTTCCTGCCCTGTCGCCGCTGCAGCCGACCGGCCACGACGACCGCATCCCGATGGCCCACGTGTTCGAGCTGGCCGCGCTCGACCTGCAGGCGCAGGCCGGCTGCCCGGTCACCTTCAGCCGCACCAGCGCCACCACCGACGCCGGCGTGTTCCAGGTGGTGGTCGAGTACTCGGAAGAAGTGGTCGGCAAACTGGCCCTGAAGCTGGCCGAGGACCTGCTCAAGGCCTCTTTCGACGACACCCCGTTCGACCTCGACGCGGCGCTCAACCAGCTGCGCGAGCTTGACGAGGAAGTGCGCCTGGGGCCGTCGACCGGCTCGATCGTCGACGCCGCGATCGCCCGCAATATCCCGTTCCGCCGCCTCACCGACGGCAGCCTGGTCGCCTTCGGCTGGGGCAGCAAGCAGCGAAAAATTCAAGCGGCGGAAATCGACCGTACCGGGGCGATTGCCGAGTCGATCGCCCAGGACAAGGAACTGACCAAAAAACTGCTCGATGCCGCCGGCGTGCCGGTGCCGCACGGGCGGGTGGCGCTGGACGCCGACGACGCCTGGGCGGCGGCGCTGGAAATCGGCCTGCCGGTGGTGATCAAGCCGAGGGACGGCAACCAGGGCAAGGGCGTCACCGTCAACATCACCACCAAGGAACAGATGACGGCCGGCTTTGTCGCCGCCAGCGAATTTCGCGACGACATCATGGTCGAGCGTTACCTGCCCGGTAACGATTTCAGATTGCTGGTGGTGGGCGACAAACTGGTGGCGGCCGCGCGCCGCGACCCGCCGCAGGTGATCGGCGACGGCGTCGCCAGCGTGCGCCAGCTGGTCGACAAGGTCAACCTCGATCCGCGCCGCGGCAACGGTCATTCGACCTCACTCACCAAGATCCGCTTCGACGACATCGCGCTGGCCAGCCTGGCCGCGCAGGGTTATGAGGCCGACTCGGTGCCGCCGCGCGGCCAGCGCGTCATCCTGAGAAATAACGCCAACCTGTCGACCGGCGGCGCCGCCACCGACGTCACCGACGACGTCCACCCGGAAGTGGCGGCGCGCGCGGTCGCCGCCGCCCAGATCGTCGGTCTCGACATCTGCGGCGTCGACCTGGTCTGCGACAGTGTCTTGAAACCCATCGAAGAGCAAGGCGGCGGCGTCGTCGAAGTAAACGCCGCGCCAGGCCTGCGCATGCACCTCTCGCCGTCGTTCGGCAAGGGTCGCGCGGTCGGCGAAGCCATCATCGGCACCATGTTCGCCGATGGCGAGGACGGCCGCATCCCGGTCATCGCGGTGACCGGCACGAATGGTAAAACCACGACAGTGCGCCTGATCGCCCACCTGTGCACCAGCTCGGGCCTGCGCACCGGCATGACCAATACCGACGGCGTCTACGTCGAGGGGCGCGCCATCGACCGCGGCGACTGCAGCGGCCCGAGAAGCGCGCGCAACGTGCTGATGCACCCGGATGTCGACGCCGCCGTGTTCGAAACGGCGCGCGGCGGCCTGCTGCGCGAAGGTCTGGCGTTCGACCGCTGCCAGGTGGCGGTGGTCACCAACATCGGCTCGGGCGACCACCTGGGCCTGAACTACATCAACACCCTGGAAGAACTCGCGGTACTCAAACGCGTGATCGTGCAGAACGTGCTCGAAGGCGGCATGGCGGTGCTCAACGCCGCCGATCCGGTGGTGGTCGGCATGGCTGACAACTGCCGCGGCGACGTCACCTTCTTTGCCGCCGACGGCCAGCATCCGGTGATGTCGATGCACCGCGCCAAGGGACGCCGCGTGGTCTATATCGACAACGGCCAACTGGTCTGCGAACAGGGCAAGTCGCTGCACAAGTTCGACTTGCAGCAGGTGCCGATCACGCGCGGCGGCCTGATCGGCTTTCAAGTGGAAAACGTGATGGCCTCGGTGGCCGCCGCCTGGGCCATCGACCTGCCGTGGGACGCCATCCGCGCCGGCCTGCTGACCTTCGCCGGCGAGAGCGACAATGCGCCGGGCCGTTTCAACGTCTTCAATTACCGCGGCGCCACCGTGATCGCCGACTACGGCCACAACCCTGACGCCATCTTGGCGCTGGTCGGCGCGGTCGACGCCATGCCGGCCAAGCGCCGCTCGGTGGTCATTTCCGGCGCCGGCGACCGCCGCGACGAAGACATCCGCCAGCAAACCGTGATCCTCGGTGCGGCCTTCGACGACGTGCTGCTGTACCAGGACCAATGCCAGCGCGGCCGCGAAGACGGCGAAGTGGTGGCGCTGCTGCGCCAGGGCTTGCAGGACGCCGCGCGCACCAGCCATATCGATGAGATCAACGGCGAATTTATCGCCATCGATACCGCACTGGCCAGGTTGAACGAAGGCGACCTGTGCCTGATCCTCATCGACCAGGTCGATGAGGCGCTGCAACATATCGCCGCACGCGTTGCCGAAGGTTAATCCGGAGCGCTGCACCAACGCTTGGGCTTGCTCAGTACCGGGCCCGGGCGTTCTCCTAAGCTGGACTCCTGCACTTACTTCAGGAGTCCGCCATGCCACACCCTGTCCCCAAGGAACTGAACCGTGCCGCCGGCCGTGACGGCGTGCAGTTGACCGAGCGCAGCCGTACCGAGCGGCGTCGCGGCAAGGCAGCCGGCCGCACGCTGCCATGGGAAGACTCACCGCCGCGCCGCCGCCGTGGCGAAATCTTCGCCGTCGCCAAGCCGGCGCTGTGCTGGGACGGCCGCTAGGCGGACTGGGGTCTACGAGGACACCCCTTTTCCTTCGACCAATTACCGCACAAAATCCCGTTTCTGCGGACGATATTTTGTGCGGCAAAATATTCGGCAGCGGCGCAGCATGGACACTCCCTTTTGTATTGACGGGAGTATTATCATGAATCAAGTTGCAGATCCCCCGCATGCCGACACGGCACGTTTGATGCAAGCCGCCGCGCGCCTCGAGCAGCCGCTCGGCGCCCTGGCCGAAGCGATGGACGAAGTCGAACGCGTCGCCATCCAGATCGGCCACTCCACCTACATGCAACAAGTGGTGGCCGAGCGCGCCCGCTACCAGCGCCTGCGCACCCTCACCCAGCCCGAATCGGTGCTGGCCGACTCGCTGGCCACGCCAGGCTGCGTGCACCAGCTGATGCAACTGCTGGCGCCCTCGCTGGTGTTCCCCGCCGCCACGCCGATGCAGATCGATTTCAGCGGCGAAGCCCTGCACCACGCGCGCCGCATGGCCGAGCTGCACAAGGAAAATCTGCGCAAGATGATCGCCATCGAAGCGCGCCGGCTCGAACTCGACACCGCGCCGGCCGAGGAAGGCAAGTGCAGCAGCGCCGATGACGAGCCGCCGCTGGAAGCGCAACTCGATGCGGCGGTGCCGAAGCGACCGTAGCGTGCGGTACCTCGAACTTGAATTGGTGGCTGGGGGTGTCCGCGCTACAGCAGGGAGCGCATGCTGACGGTCGATCGCTCAATAGCGCAGCGAATTATTTTGTAAACAGCGCCGCGAATTGTTCGACCGCCTGCGCCGCCGACGGCGCGCCATAGACGCTGGAAATGGCCGCCACCATGTCGGCGCCGCGCGCCACCAGCGGCGCTGCGTTCATCGGCGTCATGCCGCCGATGACCACCACCGGCAGGTCGAACGCCGCTTTCGACCAGTCGACGATCGCCGCCTCGGTGGTCACCGCATACTGTTTTACGCGCGACGGATAAAAGCCGCCGTAGGCCAGGTAGCTGGCGCCGCTCATGGCAGCCTGCTGCGCCAGATCGCGTTCGCCATAGCAGGAGGCGCCGACGATCAAGTCTTGACCCAGGCGTTCGCGCGCCTCGGCCACGCTGGCGTCCTTGCCGCCGACGTG
>JAQGNM010000245.1 GCA_028291845.1 Massilia sp.
TAGCCGATTTTCAAGCCACGGACGGCGCCGCCGGCATCGAACGCCAGCGGCACGTCGACGCTGGCGACGTCGTCCTTGTCGCTGCCGTTGATGGCCGCCAGCACCAGCATGGCGTCTTCCACCCCGCGCGTCATCGGCCCCAGCTTGTCGAGCGACCAGCACAGGGTCATGGCGCCGTTTCTTGCCACCCGGCCGTAGGTGGGCCGCAAGCCGGTGACGCCGCAGCGCATCGACGGGCTGACGATGCTGCCGCCGGTCTCGCTGCCGATCGAAAAACCGACCAGGCCGGCGGCGGTGGCCGCGCCCGGGCCGGCGCTTGAGCCGGACGCGCCTTCTTCCAGCAGCCAGGGGTTCATGGTCTGGCCGCCGAACCAGATGTCGTTCAAGGCCAGCGCGCCCAGGCTCAGCTTGGCGATCAGCACGGCGCCGGCGGCATTCAGGCGCGCCACCACCGCGCTGTCGCGGGCCGGCACATTGTTGCGCATCGGCTCGGCGCCCCAGGTGGTGGCGATGCCGGCGGTATCGAGCAAGTCCTTCACGCCATAAGGAATGCCGTGCAAGGGACCGCGGTACTTGCCGGCGGCAATCTCGGCGTCGGCCTGGCGCGCGCGCGCGATGGCGTGGTCAAGCGTGACGGTGATCACGCTGCGCAGCTTGCCGTCCAGGCGGGCGATGCGCTCGAGGTAGATGCGGGTCAGCCGTTCCGAACTGAGCTGGCGCGCCGCGATCCAGCGCGACAGGTGAGTGACCGGGGCAAAGGCGATGTCGGCGTCGAGCGCCGGCAAGGCGGGGGCGTCGCTGCTGCGGATAAAGCGCGCGGCCGACTGCAGGTTGACGCCCGACGCAAGCGGGCGCCACACGGTGGCCGGCGCCACCTTATCGGCAATCGCCAGCTTGTTCGGCCCGGTGCGGCGCTCCTGCATGGCCGCCATCGACACCCGCCAGCTGCGCGCCGCCAGCGTGCGCTGCGCCGGCGTCATCGTTACCCGCATTAGCTTTTCCGCTTCGGCAAAGGTGGCGGGCGTGACTTCCGGGCCGGCCGCCGGCATGGCGCCGAAGGTCGGCGGCGCGCCCGGCGGCGGCGCTGTGCCGGTTTGCGCGCTGGCGCTGATGGCGGTGGTGGCGGCGGTGCCGGCGGCCAAAAGGCCGAGCGGTGCTTTGATGAGGAAGTCGCGGCGAAGGGTCATGTTGATAAATGTCAAAGGAAATTCCAGCGATGGTAGCATCTTGGCATCGCTGCCGAGGTATCGAATTTGCAATTCGCTTACGGGTCGAGGCCATTCTCGGCCAGCCGCCGCGCCAGGAAATCGACCAGCGCGGCCACCCGTGGCGCCAGCGCGCCCTGTTTATAAAACACCGCCCAGATCGGCTGCGACCATGGCAGGCTGACGTGTTCGAGCAGCGGCAACAGCGTGCCGGTGGCGATATCGTCCTTCGTCATGAAGTTCGACAGGCACACGATGCCGGCGCCTTGCAGTGCCAGCTGGCGCAGGGTGGCGCCGCTCGACACCCGCAGCACCGGATCGACCGCCAATCCCGCCGTGCCGTCACGGGCCAGCGGCCAGATGTTGAGCGATGCCGGCACCGTGAAGCCCAGCAGTCGGTGGCCGCGCAAGGCGTCGATGCTGTCCGGCACGCCGTGACGCGCCAGGTAGGCGGGCGCGGCCAGCACGCGCAGCCGGCTCGAACCGAGCTTGCGCGCGTTCAGGGTGGAGTCGGCAAGCTGGCCGATGCGAATCGCCAGGTCGGCGCGCTCCTCGATCAGATCGATCACGGTCTCGCCGCTGGTCAAATCCAACCGCACCAGCGGAAACAGGTCCATGAATTCGGCGGCCAGCGGCGCGATCAGGTGGTCGAGGGCGGGCGTGGCGGCGTTCACCCGTACCAGCCCCGCCGGCTGCACGCGGCGCGTGGAAAGTTGCGCTTCCGTGTCCGCCAGCTCGGCCAGCACTTTCCGGGCCCGCGCCAGCAGCCAGGCGCCCTCCTCCGTCAGGTCGAGGCGCCGGGTGGTGCGCAGGATCAAGGTCATGCCGAGCCGCGCCTCGAGGCGCGAGATCGTGCGGCTCACGCCCGACGGCGTTTGCCCGAGGCGCTCGGCGGCAGCAGAAAACGAGCCGGCATCGATGACAGCGTCGAATGCAACCAAGGCAGGTAGATCGAGCATTGATGACTCCCGGTCAAAAGTCAATTGTACGGCACGGGCTGTTTCCAGCGCGGCGTCTCGGCCACACTGCATTCCTGTATTTAACTTTTGAAAGCTCGCCATGCCACTCGCACTTTGGGCGCTGACCTTGTCGGCCTTTGCCATCGGCACCACCGAATTCGTCATCGTCGGCCTGCTGCCGACCATCGCGCTCGATCTCGGCGTGTCGCTTCCCTCGGCCGGCCTGCTGGTCAGCCTGTACGCCGTCGGCGTCGCCATCGGCGCCCCGGTGCTGACCGCCCTGACCGGCCGCATCCCGCGCAAACAACTATTGATCGGCCTCATGGCCATTTTCACCATCGGCAATCTGCTGGCCTGGATGGCGCCCGGTTACGCCACGCTGATGGGGGCGCGCGTCATCACCGGCCTGGCGCACGGCGTGTTCTTTTCGATCGGCTCGACCATCGCCACCAGCCTGGTACCGAAAGACAAGGCCGCCAGCGCCATCGCGCTGATGTTTTCCGGCCTGACGGTGGCGCTGGTCACGGGCGTGCCGC
The DNA here is from genome assembly GCA_028291845.1 of Massilia sp. Taxonomy (GTDB): domain Bacteria; phylum Pseudomonadota; class Gammaproteobacteria; order Burkholderiales; family Burkholderiaceae_D; genus JAFCUW01. The sequence goes on from JAQGNM010000245.1 coordinate 2,701, forward strand.
TGGGCACCTGGATCGGCCAGCACTTCGGCTGGCAAGCGACCTTTCTCGCCGTCTCCCTGCTCGGCGTGATCGCCCTGATCGGCAGCACCATCCTGGTGCCGGCCAACATCGCCAGCAGCGCGCCCTCCTCGCTGGCCACCCAGCTTGCCGTGCTGAAAAAGCCGCGCTTGCTGCTGGTCTACGCGATGACCACCCTCGGCTACGGCGGCAGTTTTATCGCATTCACTTACCTGGCGCCGATCCTGCAGCAAGTGTCGGGCTACTCCGCCGGCGCGGTCGGGCTGGTGATGCTGGTGTACGGCGTCTCTGTCGCCTTCGGCAACATCTGGGGCGGCAAGCTGGCCGACCGCCAGGGACCGGTGCGCGCCTTGCAGATCGTATTCGGCTTGCTGGCGGCCGTGCTGCTGGTGCTGACCTTCACGGCGCCCCACCCCTACCTGGTCATCGCCACCGTGCTGGCCTGGGGCGCGGTTGCCTTTGGCAATGTACCGGGCCTGCAAGTGTACGTGGTCAAGAGCGCCGCCATCGACGCGCCCGACGCCGTCGACGTCGCATCAAGCCTGAACATCGCCGCCTTCAACGTCGGCATCGCCCTCGGCGCCTGGGCCGGCGGCCTGATCGTCGCCCACCTCGGCCTGATGGCCACGCCCTGGATCGGCGCGCTGGTGGTGGTGGGGGCGTTCGGCTTGACCACCCTGGCAGGGCGGCTGGACCGCGGCGATGCGGCGCGCAACGGCCCAGCGCCGTCGCCAAGCGTTGCGCGCGAAATGCCGTTGATGCGTGGTGAAAGGTGAAGTGAATCGAGTACGCAACTCGGCAATGTCTTCCCAGTGGTGCTCACGCCGGCCGATTGTGGAGCCCTTGGACGGCGGCCCTCGAGCCGAAGTGGACTAATGACGCCGTGACAAAAAATCGTGACAGGGCTCACTACCGATGATGCAACAGCGCACACCCATGGCAGTCTCAGGCAACGTAAAAGAATATGGCGATGTAGTGGCAGACGCTGCCAGCCAGGACAAACAGGTGCCAGATCCCATGGCCATGGCGTACTTTGTGATCGGTAGCGTAAAAGGCGATGCCGATCGTGTAAAACAGGCCACCTGCCGCGAGCCAGCCGAAGCCTTCCCAGCCAAGCGATGCGATCAATTGCTTGACGCATATGAGCGCCAGCCAGCCCATCACCACGTAAATGACCAGCGACAGGGTGCGCGTCCCCTTTGCATAACAGATTTCCTGCGCGATGCCGAACAGGGCGAGCGCCCAGACAATGCCGAATATCGACCAGCCCAAGGCCCCGCGCAGCGTCACCAGCGTAAACGGCGTGTAACTGCCTGCGATCAGCAGATAGATGGCGCAATGGTCCATCTTGCGTAACAGGTCCTTGGCGGATCCCCGCACGCTGTGATACATGCTCGATGTCAGGTACAGCGTCAGCAGCATGGCCGCATAGACGCTGAAGCTGACAATTTTCCACGGGTCGCCGCCCCTCGATGCCACCGCGATCAGCAGCGCGCCGCTGACCGCAGCCAGCAGCGCGCCGAGGGCGTGCGTGATGGCGTTAAATCGTTCGCCGTAATACATATGCCGCCGTTCTCGCAAACTGCGTGTGGGTGCCAAGAGCCAGGTTGATCATCGTACACCGAAGAGGGTCGCGCGCCGATTGGTTGCCTGGCGGCCATCCCCCGCTTCCTGGGGGCCTCGCCCGCCTATTTGAAAAAGCGCGGCGTACCGGCGAACCCGGACGATTTATGCGCGCATGATGTGGTGCGCTTGCCTGAACGCCGGGCGCTTGGCTCGGCCTGCGGCGCGGCGACGAACAAGTGCGCGTTGCCATTTCCGGGCGCTACCGCGTCAACAACGCACTGGCGATCCGCGAGACGCTGCTGCTGGCCGGCGGCATCGCCCTGTGCCCGGCGTGGCTGGTGCGCGACCTGCTCGACAGCGGCGGGAGGCCCCACGGCACGTAAGCGGCTATTTGTCGAGCGCGGCATAATGCCGGAATATGCCCTCCTCGCTGAACGGTATGCGCCGCTTCGACTGCAAATATGCCGCGATATGCGGGCGCGATGCCACCTGCTCGCGCAGTTGCAGCAAGCGCGGATAAGCCGCTGCCACGCTCGCCATCGCCTTTGGAAACGCATAACCCAATCCCTCGATCAGCTGAAACATCGACAGGTCGGCGTACGTCACTTTACGACCGAGAAAATAGCCGCCCTCGCCGGCTTTTTCCAGCACGCCTTCGAAATAATCGAGATATTTGGGAATGCGCTCGGCGACAAACGCCGCCGCGCGCTTTTTCGCTGCTGCGCTTTGCTGTTCGTAAGTGAGCGACACCGCTATCGGATGGTGGGTGTCGTGCACCTCGGCGACCATGTCGGCGATCGTCAATTGCAGTTGATTGACCCATAGCCGGCCCGCCGCGTTTCTCGGCGCCAGGCCGTGATTGGCGCCGATAAATTGCAGAATATTGGCGACCTGGCCGATGGTCTGCTCGCCGGCCACCAAAAACGGCGGCGCGTACGGGGGCGTGGCCGACTGCGCCATTTTTTCCATCAGCTTGTCGACGCCGTCCTTGGCGCGCGCCACGTCGTCGTAGGGAACTTGGGCCTCCTCCAGCGCCAGCCGGATGAATTCGCCGCGGCCCTGGATGGTGGGCCAGTAATACAGCTGATAGCGCATGCCATGCTCCTGGTGATCGATGTACTTGATTATCAGGCAAACTCCGCAAGCGCGGCGCACCGTGATAATGTCGCGCTACCGCGCACACGATAAGCGCGGACAGCCAGTCCGCTACATATATATAAGAGGAGAAACGCATGTTCAAAAAATTCGCGCTTGGCGTGCTCGCCATCCTGATCGTCATCCTGATGATGGCGGCCATGAAGCCGAACAGTTTTACCATTTCACGCTCGGTTGCCATCGACGCGCCACCCGAGAAAATCGCCGCCCTGCTCACCGATTTCCACCAGTGGCAATCCTGGTCGCCGTGGGAACAGCTCGATCCGAACATGCAGCGCACGTTCAGCGGCGCGGCCAGGGGCGTGGGCGCCGCCTATGCGTGGCAGGGCAACAAGGACGTCGGCCGCGGCCGCATGGAAATCATCGAAGCGGCCACGCCGGCGCGCACCGTCGTCAAGCTCGATTTCATCGAGCCGTTCGCATCGAACAACGTCACCACCTTCACCCTGGTGCCGGCCGGCCGCGGCACCTCCGTCACCTGGACCATGTCCGGGCCCATGCTGTTCGTGTCGAAATTGATGACGGTATTCGTCAGCATGGACGCCTTGATCGGCAAGGACTTCGACAAGGGCCTGGCGCAATTGAAAGCGGCGGCGGAAAAATAAGCCGGGCCGACGGCCGTCCTGATCCCTTATTGTAAATTACCGCCATGCGCAACTAACCAGTCCTGCGTATGTACATCGTATCTCGTCCTGTTACCCTGATCTCATCTATAACAGCCGGAGACGCATGATGATGAGAACACTTGGATGGATGCTGGTGACGGCCGCTTGCAGCGGTACGGTGCTGGCCAACGATGCGCCCGCGCCTGCTGCGCAGGCGGGCGACGCCCACAACGCCAACCCGGGCAATAATATCCAGGGCAAAGGTTTCGGACCGCAGGCGCCGCGCGACCTGGGGTCGAAAATCGGCGTGAACAAGCGGGTGTTCGCCTTTGCCCCGCCCTACCAGGAAATGAACCTCTGTAATATCCACTTCCACAAGAACGCCGAGCACAAGGGCGGCGAATTCACCGCGCCCGCCAGCGATGCCGGCGGCCACGAGGCGCAAGCCGGCTACCGCTACGCCAGGGCGCTCAGCGCTGCCGAAACCCGGCCGCTCGCCGAAGAAGTGTGCAAGGGAGAGCATGGCGGCCTGCAGGCCGGCGACACCGTCGAGCTGCACTATGTGCACAGCTCGGCCGACGTGGCGCCCGGCCACACCCTCGGCGCCTGCCTGAGCGAATCGGACAGCAACCCGCAACTGCGCGTCGAGGCGCAGGTGTTCGTTCTCGTCAACGATCCAAGGGCGGCCGACTTCAAGCGCTACGTCAAGACCGGCGAGGTGGGCGGCTACTGGCAGGCGCTGCAGATTCCGCGCAATGCCGGCACGCCGATCCGCTATGCCGGCTCGACCACCGGCCCGGCCTACAACGAAAAGGCTTCGCCCCTGCAGGTATCGTGGAGCGTGCGGCCGAAGGTATTGAAGGTCAATGCGCAATCGGTCGGCCAGTGGTGCCAGGCGAATGTCTTCAAGGAAGATCACCCGCACGCGGCGCGCAAGCTCGTCGTCGATCCGCGCCTGCTCTCACCCATCAAATAAGTCATCAAATAAAAACGCGCGCCGCTGGCGCAGTCACCCTCACCTTGCCGGCTACGGCAAGGTTTTTTCCCTTTTCTGTCCGATGCCGGCGCCGCGCCGCGCCGCGAAAACCTAACCGCAGTCAATTTAACGCGCTTGTCGTTCATGCTATGATCCGCATTCGCTAGGGGTCCTGGCACGCGTGTTGCGCGTTGCCGGGTGAGAAATACCCTCCGTACCTGATCTGGATAATGCCAGCGAAGGAAAGCGCGAAGCAGTCCCTCCTTTGTTCGCTCCTCCCGCTTTTTCGCTTCCCGCCTGGCTCCGGTTTTATGATCGCGCCTTCCCTGTCACGGGGTGGCGCAGAACAACGAGCAGAGACATGTCCCACACACATTTGAAGTACACCGTCGCCGCCTTCGCCGTCATGCAGGCGTTCGCCCTCAACGCCCACGCGCAAACCACAACGATCCCTGAAGTGATCGTCAGCGGCGTCCGCCCGCTGGCCGACCGCGCCAGCATCGGCGGCTTCGGCGAAGCGTCGGTGCTGCAAACGCCGGTGTCGATCAGCGTGATCGACCAGCAAAAATTGCAGAATTTCAGCGTGCGCAACGCAACCGAGGCGATGGCCTTCGACGCCAGCGTGAGCGACTCCTACAACGCGGTCGGCTACGCCGAAAATTTTTCGATCCGCGGTTTCGCGCTCGATAACACCTCGAGCTACCGCAAGGACGGCCTGGCCATCCCCGGCGACACCCAGATCCCGCTGGAGAACAAGGAGCGCATCGAAGTGCTGAAGGGCCTGGCGGGCCTGCAGGCCGGCGTCGCCGCACCCGGCGGCATCATCAATTTCGTCACCAAGCGCCCCACCAACGCCGACCTGCGCAGCGCCACCGTCGAGGTGCGCGAGCGCGGCACCGTGTACGGCGCGGTCGACGTCGGCGGACGCTTCGAAGACCGCCGCTTCGGCTACCGCTTCAATGCCGCCGCCGAAAAACTGCGCTCCTACGTCAAGGGCGCCGATGGCGAGCGCCAGTTCGTCTCCGGCGCGTTCGACTGGCAGATCAGCCCCGACGCCCTGCTGCAGATCGATGCCGACTACCAGCACAAGTCGCAGCTGACCGCGCCCGGCTACCAGCTGATTCGCGGCGTGGATCTGCCGTCGAACGTGTCGCAAACCCTGCTGCTCAACGACCAGCCGTGGGCGCGCCCGGTCGACACCCGCTCGACCAACCTGGGCGCGCGTTTTACCTACCGCATCAACGACGCCGTCACCTTCGAATCGTCGATCAACAAGCACTGGTTCAAGCGCGACGACTACACTGCCTTCCCGTATGGCTGCAGCAACGAGGGCGACGGCTACTATCCGGGCTTCTGCTCGAACGGCGACTACGACGTCTACGACTACCAGAGCGTGGGCGAGACCAAGACGCCGCTGGGCGCGCAGGCGCAATTGCAGGCGAAGTTCGCCACCGGCGCCGTCACCCACCAGCTGACCGCGGGCTTGTCGATTTTCACGCGCAAGGACAAGGCCGGCGACTACGTCTACGACTACGCCGGCTACAGCAATATCTACCACCCCTTGATCACCGCGCCGGCGCCCGGCAACCCGGTCACCGGCCCGGCTTACCTGCGCCGCAAGGAAAACGAGCGCGCCGTCTACCTGCAGGACGTCGCCGCCCTGACCCCGCAATTGAAGCTGTACACGGGCCTGCGCTACGTAACTCTCAAGCGCGACGAATTCGTCGACGCCAGCCTGCCGTATGCCCACAGCGACGACCATTACGTGCTGCCGAGCCTGGCGCTGCAGTACGCCGTCACGCCGGACTGGAACGTCTACGCCGCCGCCACCCACGGGCTGGAACACGGCGGCGTGGCGCCGCTGGAGACGGCCAACCAGGGCAGCGCGCTGGCGCCGTCGCGCTCGAAGCAGCTCGAGATTGGCGCCAAGGGCGCCATCGGCCGCGATACCACCCTCGCCCTGGCCGTGTTCGACATCCGCCGCAGCCATGAATTCACCAACGCCGCCAATGTCTACGTGCGCGCCGGCGACGAGCAGCATCGCGGCATCGAAGCGACGCTCGAAGGCAAAATCAACCGCGACCTGCGCTATGGCGCCTCGCTGCTGGCCTTGAAAACCGAGCAAAGCGGCACCGGCGTGGCCGACTTCGACGGCAAGCGCGTCACCGACGTCCCCGACTTCAAGTCGAGCGCCTGGCTCGATTACAACGTGCCGCAGGTGGCGGGCTTGAAGCTCAATGCCATGTGGCGCTATTCGGGCAGCAAATCGTTCGACGCCGCCAACACCGTCAATGTGCCCTCTTACCACCTGTTCGACGCCGGCGCCGCCTGGAGCACCCGCATCGCCGGCAAGAACACCACCGTGCGGCTGCAGGTGATCAACCTGTTCGACAAGTTCTACTGGAGAGACGTGACCCCGGCGCTGGGGGGCTATCTGCTGACCGGAACCCCGCGCACCGCCAGGCTGTCGGCGCAAGTGGATTTCTAAATCGTTCAAACAAAAGTGGACCCCTACTTTTGTTTGGTTTAGTCGGTAAGCCAAGGTTAAAACCGGCTTACCGGCGCAGAACCAGTCAGGCGAAAATCACCGGCAGAGCCGGTAATGGTGTTCAGTTAAGGCGGGAGTGCGCACCCAATGGGACAGGCACCTGCGGCGCCAGTCCCCCTGCTGCTGAGGATCCGGGCGGCTATTAGTAGGGGGACTGGCACCGGAGGGTGCC
>JAQGNM010000248.1 GCA_028291845.1 Massilia sp.
GGCACCCTCCGGTGCCAGTCCCCCTACTAATAGCCGCCCGGATCCTCAGCAGCAGGGGGACTGGCGCCGCAGGTGCCTGTCCCATTGGGTGCGCACTCCCGCCTTAACTGAACACCATTACCGGCTCCGCCGGTCAATTTTTACCTGACTGGTTTTGCGCCGGTAAGCTGATTCCCTTGGCTTCTCAAATCAGTCCACCAAAAAGTAGGTTTTCACTTTTTGGTGAGATTTTCAAACATCTCCCGAAACTTCATCACCTTCGGCGCCACCACAAAAGCGCAGTATCCCTGCAGCGGATGCTGGCTGAAATAATCCTGGTGGTAGGATTCGGCCTTGTACCAAGGAGCGGCGGGCTTGATTTCGGTCACGATCGGCGCGTCCCATACCGCCGCCATTTCCGCGGCGACCTGGCGCGCCACCTCGAACTGGGCCTGGGTGGTGGTGAAGATCGCCGAACGGTATTGCGCGCCGACGTCGTTGCCCTGGCGATTCGGCGTGGTCGGATCGTGGATGGTAAAGAATATCTCGAGCAGGTCGCGGTAAGCGATCCGGGCCGGGTCGAATTCGAGACGCACCACTTCGACGTGGCCGGTGTCGCCGCCGGCCACCTGCTCGTAGCTGGGATCGGGAACGTGGCCGCCCATGTAACCGGACTCCACCTTGCTGACCCCGCGCGCTTGCTGGTACACCGCCTCCAGGCACCAGAAGCAACCGCCGCCCAGGATCGCCACCTCGGTTTGCGCAGTCTGATTGGCCATGTGAATCCTCAGCAATTTGTTGCGATGGTTTTACTCTACTCCAAACGCCAACGCGATGCAGCCAAGACACCCCCGCAGGGCGCCGGCGCCGGCGTAAGTTTGGCATAATGGGGGCAACTACAAGGTCCCGATGAACACTAGCTCTCCCCGCGCCGAGGCGCCCGCTTTCGATGTGGCACAGTTTCGCCAGGCATTGTCGCAATTCGCTACCGGCGTCACCGTCATCACCACGCGACTGGCCGACGGCAGTTTCCGCGGCCTGACGGCCAGCTCGTTCAACTCAGTGTCGCTGAATCCACCGTTGGTGCTATGGAGCTTGTCCGACAGCGCCAACAGCCTGCCGATTTTTACCGGCAATTCGCATTACGTCATCAATGTGCTGGCGGCCGGCCAGGCCGAACTGGCCGAGCGCTTCGCGCGCCGCGGCGACGACCCGTTCGCCGTCACCGATTACGAACTGTCGCGTACCGGCCAGCCGATTCTCGCCGGCGCCGTCGCCTGGTTCGAATGCCACAACCGCAGCCGCTATCCGGAAGGCGACCACGTCATCTTTGTCGGCGAAGTGGAAGAATGCGCGGTCCATCCACAGCCGGCCCTGGTCTTTCATGGCGGTCGATTCAGCAGTACTGTTCAAGTAGAATAGACAAATCAACCAGTGCGGCCGGTGGCGGCGCTTTCGACCCATTTCGACAGGAACCTCATGAACAATTCCGGATCGTCGCGCAAGGCCCAGTTCCACTGGGACGACCCGCTGCTGCTGAACGAACAGTTGACCGACGACGAGCGCATGGTGCGCGACGCCGCCAACGCCTATTGCCAGGACAAGTTGCAGCCGCGCGTGCTCGAAGCGTTTCGGCATGAAAAGATGGACACCACCATCTTTCGCGAAATGGGAGAGCTGGGGCTGCTCGGTCCCACCATTCCGGAAGCCTACGGCGGCCCTGCCCTCAATTACGTCAGCTACGGCCTGATCGCCCGCGAAATCGAACGGGTCGATTCCGGCTACCGGTCGATGGCCAGCGTGCAGTCGTCGCTGGTGATGGTGCCGATCTACGAGTTCGGCACCGAAGCCCAGCGCCAGAAATTTTTGCCAAAACTGGCGACCGGTGAATGGATCGGCTGTTTTGGATTGACCGAGCCGAACCACGGCTCCGATCCTTCCTCTATGATCACGCGGGCCAAGGCGGTGCCGGGCGGCTATTCCCTGTCGGGCGCGAAAATGTGGATCACCAATTCGCCGGTGGCCGACGTCTTCGTGGTGTGGGCCAAGGACGACGAGGGCGCCATCCGCGGCTTTGTGCTGGAAAAAGGCATGAAAGGCTTGTCGGCCCCGGCGATCCACGGCAAGTTCGGCCTGCGCGCCTCGGTCACCGGCGAAATCGTCATGGACAATGTGTTTTGTCCGGAAGACAACGCTTTCCCCGACGTACGTGGTTTAAAAGGTCCATTCACCTGCCTGAACTCGGCGCGCTACGGCATCGCCTGGGGCGCGCTCGGCGCGGCCGAGTCGTGCTGGCACACGGCGCGCCAGTACACCATGGACCGCCAGCAATTCGGCCGTCCGCTGGCCGCCAATCAGCTGGTGCAAAAGAAGCTGGCCGACATGCAAACAGAAATCACCATGGCCCTGCAAGGTTGCCTGCGTCTGGGCCGCATGAAGGATGAAGGCAGCGCCGCCGTGGAAATCACCTCAATGATGAAACGTAATTCCTGCGGCAAGTCGCTCGACATCGCCCGGGTTGCGCGCGACATGCTCGGTGGTAACGGCATCTCCGATGAGTTCGGCGTGATCCGCCACATGGTCAACCTCGAGGTGGTCAATACCTACGAGGGCACCCACGACATCCACGCCCTGATCCTCGGCCGCGCGCAGACGGGTATCCAGGCGTTTCAGTAATTTGTCGATCTAGAAACCAAAAAGCGTTGCCGGGGAAACCAGGCAACGCTTTTTTTATGCTGCCGCAGCGTGCGTTACGCCTTTGCGTCACGCCTTGCGGCGCAGGCTGCGGGCAGCGGCCAGCATGGCCAGCGCCATTGCCGCCAGCACGGCCCCGCCCGGCTCCGGCACGGTGGCGTCGAGCGCCGGGGTGGCGATGGCCGGCAGGGTCGGCTTGAACGTGGGCGCTTCGATAAAGGGCGCTGCCGGGCTGTCGGACACCGGCAACTCGGTCTTGAGGTCGATCGGCCCTGTCGCAGTGTCGCCGTGCGGCAAGGTGTCGGGCACCGTGAACAGTGGAGTTACCGGGGCGGTAACTGGCCCGGCGGTGACGGGGTCGCCGGTAACAGGCGCGGTGGCAAGCGGCGCGGTAACGACGCCATCGACCAATAAAGCCGGTGCCGCGCGGCCGCCCAGCACGGTCACGCCCGGCAGGGTCGGAATGCTGACCAGGGCGGGCATGCCGAAATGTTGCCAATCGCGGCTCCTCGATGACGTCGCATCGACCGCCGATGCCGCGGTCGCATTGCGTAAATCGGGTTGTAGCGGCAAACCGCCCAGGGCCGCCATGCTGACGGTCTGGTCGATCAGGTCGTCGGCCGATACAAACGCCGTTTCCAGCACTTCCGGCGCCGGCTCGTTGAGCAGCACGGGACCTTGCACGGTGTCGGCAATGCGGTTGCCGCAACGGGCGCGGATCAAGTGCGTGCCGTCCGACAGCAGGCTCTCGCCCAGCGCCAGGCGCACTTTATTCTTGGTCCAGTAAATCTGGTTGCCGATGCGGTAGGACACGTGCACCATGCGCGATTGCTCGACCCGCACCAGGTGCGCTTTGGCGACCTCGAAGCCGGCATAGTGGGCAGCGGCGATGGGATCGCGCTTGATGACGGCAGCCAGTTCGGCGGCGCTGTGCACGCCGCCCGGCACCACCGAATTGCGGTACACCAGGCGCAGGGGCTTGTTATCTGTGACTGCTTCGGCCGGCCGGGTCAGCGCCGGCACCGGCTTGGGCAGGCTAAATTCAGGCAAGACGCGGCGGGTAGACGGCTGGGGCGCGGTGGCGAACAATCCGGCCAGCACAAGGACGAGCGCGGCCGCACTGCCGGCGATCATACCGCGCGGCAATTTTGCGATCTCGGCTGTTTTGTGGTGCCTGGTATATCGCATGGCGTCGCTTATTGTAGACAGGAATCTAATGCACGAAAGTAACATGAATCGTGTAATCCTAGTCCTACACCGGCGAAATTTACCGTTTACTGTTGGCGTGGTGCGACATTAAATGCTGGCGGCTTGGCCGACGTTATCAACAAATACACGAATAATCACCGGCCTGAACAGACGTAAAAAAACCCGCCGCAGCGGGTTTTGTCGAAGCGATAAGGACTTAAAACTTGTAGCCGACCGCCAGGATCAGGCCGACCGGATCGAGCACGACGTGCTGGGTCTGGCCGGTCGAGTAATAGGTGTCGGTTTTCAGGTAGGTCTTGGTGACGGTGAAATCGACGAACCATTTCGGGTTGATGTTGACAGCGACACCGGCCTGGATGGTTGGCGCCACCTTGTTCTTGATGTGGAAGCTCACGCCCGGGCCGCCGGTATTGAGAATCGACGTCAGCTGGCCCGAGCCGGTTTCCTTGCGGAAGTATGCGTAGGTGGCGCCGAGGCCGACGAAGGGACGAACCATGGTGTCCGGGGTAAAGAAGCGGTACTGCGCGAACAGGCTCGGCGGCAGCGATTGCACGGTGCCCAGCTGGCCGGTGCCGGCGATGGCGCCGTCGCCCGACAGCTTGTGTTTATAAGGCAGGCCCAGCGCCAGCTCGGTGGAAAAATTATCGGTGACGCCGTAAGCGAAGATCAGCACCGGCTGGGTGTCCGAGGCCACCGCCACTTTGCTGCCAGGGAGCGCTGGTGCGCTGACGTCGCCCGATTCGACTTTCGGGGTGATCTTGCCGACGCCGACCTTGGCGGTGAATTGACCGGCGCTCTGGGCCGCGGCGTTGCCTGCCAGCGCCAGTGCTGCCGAAGCCGCCAGCAAGGCGGCGGCCTGTTTGATAAAAGCTTGGTTCATGTGTTCTCCTGATCGTTGTGGGCGTGGCCGCAGCCACGCCGGTTATTTCGTATGCCGCGGTCGAAGGGGACCAGGGCCAGACTTACAGCCAGCCCTTGGTGACCATGTACTTCGACACGTAGCGCGCCAGCAGCAGCTGGACGAACGGGGTCGGGTGCACTTCGTCGGCGAACGAGTAATGGCTGACGTCGCCTGTGACGAGGTTGCCGCCGTTGCAGGCGAGCGAGCTGGCCAGCGGATTGACCGTGGTGCTCAGGTTGCAAGCGGGGGTGCTGACGTTGGTCAGGCCGTATGGCGCAGGATTGGTGGCCTGGTCGTGGCTGGCGGCATAGGTGTCGACGTAGAGAATCTTGCTTTCGCTGGCAACCGCGCTGGCGAGGGTGCTGTTGAAGGTTTTTACCATGTTGTCGATCAGGGCCTGCGTGCTGGCGGCCTGGCCGCGGCCGAACGGGGTGGTGGCGATGTCCGGCATGTTGTTGATGACGACATAGTTGGCGCCCTTGGCGACGACCTGCTCTTTCACCAGGGTGGCCAGTTCGTTGGCGACGCCGGCCATGGTGGTGACCAGCGCCGGCGCATTGGCGGCGAAATAATCGGCGCCGGCCTTGGCGCCGGCGGCTGTGCCGGCGGTGGTGGCGGCGGCCTGGGCGGTGGCAACATACGGCCCGTACACGGCCGGCGATCCGGCAGCGGTGTTACCGGCGGCAACGGCAGCGCCGACCGCGGCGCCGACCACGGTGGCGTCGGTGTGGCCAGGACGGACCGATTCAGCCTGCAGCGCCGCACCGATGGATACAGCGGCGGTCTGCGGGTTGTTGGCGCCGGCGGCCAGCTGGCTTACCAGGCTTGAGGCGAAGGCAGCGGCGCCGGCGGTATTGCCGGCGGCGGCGCCGGCCGCGGTGGCGGCGGTCGACAACTGCGACAGGTTGACGAAGACGTCGTTGGCGCCAGCCATGACGATCACCAGTTCGGTGCCGCTGAACTTGCCACCGGACAGCGACAAGTGGTTGGACACTTGTTTAACCACAGGCACGGTCAGGGCGCCCAGCGCGCTGCCGGTCAGTTTGTTGCCGATGCCGACCGGATTGGTGACGCGGGCGCCGCCCTGTGCGTAGATGTAGCAACCGGCGTGCTGCACGACCGGCACCGAGAAGCCCTGGGCGGCATTACCGTCCAGGCCAGTGTAGGCGGCGCAGGCAGCAGGCAGGCCCAGCTGGGCGGCCAGCAACTCCGTGTAGTTCTTGCCGGTCAGGGTGGAATTGACGGCGGTGTTGTCGCCATTGATGCCGAATTTGCCGCCCTTCAGTGCGGCAACGGTGCCGACATTGTAGGTGCCGACGTCCGACAGGCTGTCGCCGAACGCGACCTGGGAGGTGAACTTGACCTTGGTCGATTGATCGCCCGGCTCACTGCTGCTGCCGCCGCATGCGGACAGTACGGCTGCCGTCAGCAATGCCAGTGCAAATTTTGTATGACGCATTTTGTCTCCTGTTTTTATTTCGTGGTAAGTTTAATCGAACGCTCGTGCTATTCGTAACCTGACTAATATGCCAGTCTTGGCAGCGCTTGTATAGGAAATGCCAAGCTTGACTGTCAGATACGTGCAACATATTTACGCAGCGCGCCAGCTGCCGCGGGCACTAAAAAACGCTCATGGCGCCACCGCGTTCAGCAGGCCGTGAACGATGCCCGAGGAGCCATGGGCGGCGCGGCGCAAGCGGTCGTTGACGCCCGCCCAGTCCGGTCCCTGCGGCGGCGCTTCGACCAGGATCAGGTCGGCGCCGCTGCCGTCCATCTGGCGCAGCGCCGCATACAGCGCATGGGCAAATCCTTCGGGCGCGGCCGGCAGGCGCACATGCGCGTGGCTGGCCGGCAGATCCGAGTAATGCACCAGCGCCAGCTTGCGGCCGCGCTGCTGCAGTTGCCCGATGGTGGCCGTCAACACGGCAGTCTCCTGCATCGCCACCGGCGTGTGCGGGGCGTAATGCGATTCGAGGGTGCCGGACGCGCGCGGCGCCGCCTGGTCGGGCGCTGCCGGCAGCATATCGATGACGGCGGCGATCGCCGCGGCGCTGATGTGGCCCGGACGCAGCAGCACGGGGCCATGCGTGGCCAGGCGCGACAGGTCGACGATGGTCGACTCGATGCCGACCGCGCTGGCGCCGCCGTCGAGCACCATCGCGACGCTGGCGTCGGCGGCGAATTCATCGCGCACGTGCTGCGCCGTGGTCGGGCTGACGTGGCCGAACTTGTTGGCGGACGGCGCCGCGATGCCGCCGCGGCCGCCTTTGAATTGTTCCAGTAAAGCGATGGCAACCGGGTGCGCCGGGCAGCGCAGGCCGATGGTGTCCTGCCCGCCCGACACGGCGGACGGCACGTGCGCGGCGCGCTTGAGGATCATGGTCAGCGGACCGGGCCAGAAGGCCGCGGCCAGCTGGTACGCTTCGGGCGGGATCTCGGCGGCCCAGTCGGTCAGAGGCGCGCCTGGGGCCAGGTGGACGATCACCGGATGGTCTTGCGGGCGGCCCTTGGCGGCGTAGATGGCGGCTACCGCGGCCGGATTGGCGGCGTCAGCCCCCAGGCCGTACACGGTTTCGGTGGGAAAGGCGACGAGTAAGCCCTGTTCGAGCGCGCGCGCCGCTGTCTCGATCGAGACATCGCTGGTAATAATTTGAGACGCGGTCAGAGATGAATTCACGCAGCGATTCCGAGAATCGCGCAGGCCGCCTGCAATTGCGCCTGCGCCTGCGGCAAGGTCGGCGCCACAAAGGTGATGTGGCCCATCTTGCGGCCGCGCCGCGCCTCTTCCTTGCCGTACAAATGCAGGCAGGCGCCCGGCAATTCGAGAATCTGGTCCCAGGCCGGCTCGACGGCGGCATCGCTGCCATCGGCAAACCAGACATCGCCCAGAATATTGAGCATGACGGCCGGCGAATGCTGGCGCACGTCGCCCAGCGGCAGTCGCGCCATCGCCCGCACCTGCTGGGCGAACTGGCTGGTGACGCAGGCGTCCATCGTGTAGTGGCCGCTGTTATGGGGCCGCGGCGCCATTTCGTTGACCACCAGCGAGCCGTCCTCGAGCACGAAAAATTCGATGCACAAGACACCCACATAGCCGAGCCGGCCGATGATGGCCCGCGCGGCATCCTGCGCTTGGCTCGCGCGCGCAGCCGACACGTGGGGGCCGGGCACGGTGGTGGTAAACAGAATACCGTCGCGGTGGACGTTTTCCGCGATCGGATAGACCACTGCTTCGCCATCCTCGCCGCGCGCGCTCAGTACCGACACTTCATAGGCCAGCGGCAGCATTTTTTCCAGCAAACAGGGCACACCCTTGACGGCGTCGAACGCCGCGCGCACCTCCGCGCGGCTGGCGACGCGCGCCTGGCCCTTGCCGTCGTAACCCATGCGCACGGTTTTGAGAATGCCGGGCAGCAGGTGGTCGGGAATGGCGTCGATGTCGGCCGCGCTGGCGATCAGCTGGTGCGGCGCCGGCATCACGCCGGACACGTCGGCGCAATCGACAAAAAACCGTTTTTCGGCCAGGCGATCCTGGGCAATCGACACGCAGGCGCTCGATGGCGCCACAAACGCGTGCTCCGCCAGGAGCGCCATGCTGTCGGCCGGCACGTTTTCAAACTCGGTGGTCACTGCCACGCACTGCTGCGACAAAGCGGCGAGCGCCTGCACATCGTCGTAGGCAGCATTGATCAATTGTTCGGCGACTTGGCCGGCCGGGCAATCGGCGGCCGGCTCGAGCACGGCAACCTTGTAGCCCATGGCCTGGGCGGCGTGGGCGAACATGCGGCCAAGCTGGCCGCCGCCCATCACACCGAGCCAGGTCGATGGCGCAGCGGCGGGCAAGAAGGCGGGCAGTTTATTCATGGGGGCGGCAGAATCATGGCGCGTGCGGCGTCGCTTTGGGCAACCCGGAACGCCTCGAGTTTTTCGGCCAGCAGGGCGTCGCCGGCGGCCAGAATGGCGATCGCGGTCAGCGCCGCGTTGGCCGCGCCCGCTTCTCCGATGGCGAAGGTGGCGACGGGAATTCCTTTTGGCATTTGCACGATCGACAGCAGCGAGTCTTCCCCGCGCAAATATTTGGAAGGCACGGGCACCCCCAGCACCGGCACGATGGTCTTGGCGGCCAGCATGCCGGGCAAGTGCGCCGCGCCGCCGGCGCCGGCGATGATGGCACGCAAACCGCGCGATTTCGCCTGTTCGGCGTAGCTGAACATTTCGTCGGGCATGCGGTGCGCGGAAATGACACGGGCTTCGTGGGCGATGCCGAACTGCTCGAGCATGGCGACCGCATGTTGCATCACATCCCAGTCGGACGACGAACCCATCACCACGCCCACCAGTACTTGTTTCTGATCGTTCATCA
>JAQGNM010000255.1 GCA_028291845.1 Massilia sp.
CAAGGATACGATTCGGTCGCTTTGAAGGCAGACCATGAGCTAGGTGGAACGGACCAAAAATTTAATTTACTGGTGGGTAGGGAATTGCAGAAAGATTATGGCCAAGAGCAACAGTGCATTCTCACCATTCCTTAGCTTGAAGGACTCGACGGCGTCGACAAGATGTCTAAGACTAAGAACAATTACATCGGCATCACCGAGCCGGCCAACACCATGTTCGCCAAATTGATGAGCATCTCCGACGTGATGATGTGGCGCTACTTCGAATTGTTGTCGTTCCGCTCGATCGCCGACATCGCCGCCCTGAAAGCGGCCACCGAAGGCGGCCGCAATCCGCGCGACGCCAAAGTGGCGCTGGCCCAGGAGATCGTCACCCGCTTTCACTCGGCGCAGGCGGCCGACGGCGCGCTGGCCGACTTCGTCAACCGCTCGAAAGGCGGCATCCCCGACGACGTCCCTGAGGTGACGCTGTCCGGCGCGCCGCTGGGCGTGCCGCAACTGTGCAAGCAAGCCAATCTGTCCGCCTCGACCTCGGAAGCGATGCGCCTGATCGACCAGGGCGGCGTGCGCATCGACGGCGCGGTGGTGTCCGACAAGGCCTTGAAACTCGACGCCGGCATCTACGTGTTGCAAGTTGGCAAACGCAAGTTCGCTCGCATTACGCTCACCGCGTGATGATTGCCACATGATTGCTTTATTACAAAGAGTCAGCCACGCCAGCGTGGTGGTCGATGGCGCCACCATCGGCGCCATCGACGCCGGCTTGCTGGTGCTGCTGTGCGCGGAAAGGGGCGACACCGTCAAGCAGGCCGACGCCTTGTTGACCAAGTTGCTGGCTTACCGGGTGTTTTCCGATCACGCCGGCAAGATGAACCTGAGTGTGAAAGACAGCGGCGGCGGCCTGCTGCTGGTGCCGCAGTTCACGCTGGCGGCCGATACCAACTCCGGTACCCGGCCCTCGTTCACCCCGGCCGCCGCGCCCGCCGATGCGGCACGCCTGTTCGATCACGCGGTCAGCGAGGCGAAAAAGCGCCATCCCATCGTTGCTACCGGACGTTTCGGAGCGGACATGAAAGTCAGTCTGACGAATGACGGCCCGGTCACATTCTGGCTGCAAATAGCGCCACCCGCAGCTTAGGGAAGCACTGATTAATTCATGACGGCGGACTCGGCACACGAAAAAAGCGCCCAGCTGCGTTGCAAATCCTCGCCATGCCCCGGCATGGCTGCGGTGTTGCGCCTTGCCGGGCTGTTCTTTCGTGAACCTGTTGCGTGACCGATTCCATCCGCCAGAATAAATCAGTGCTCCCCTGGGCCGGGAACCAACGTAAGAATCCTCTGTCTAACCTACTAAGCGGAGGCCGACATGCGATTGTGGAGCGATACATTCACGGAGGGCGGGGTGTTGCCCGCCGAGTGCGCCTTTGCCTGCATCGATCCGGTGCAGCGGGTGCGTTTCTCGAGCAACCGCAATCCGCACCTGGCCTGGGAAGACGTGCCGGCGGCAGCCCACTCGCTGGCGCTGTTTTGCCGCGACGTCGACGCCCCGTCCAAACCCGAACACGTCAATGAAGCGGGGCAGGTGGTGCCGGCCAGGCTGGCGCGGGTCGATTTCCATCACTGGACCCTGGTCGACATCCCGGTCGAGCTGCATTCGGTCGGCGAGGGCCAGTTCTCCGAGCTGGTAACCCCGCACGGCAAGCCCGGCCCGCTGGCGCCGTTCACGGTCAAGAATGGCATCGAACACACCTTGCGCCAGGGTTTGAACGATTACACCAGCTGGTTTGCGGGCGACCCCGACCTCGCCGGCGAATATTTTGGTTACGACGGTCCCTATCCGCCGTGGAACGACGAGCGTGCCCACGCCTATGTGTTCACCCTGTACGCGCTGGATACCTCGCGTTTCCCCCTGGAAGGCACCTTTACCGGACTGCAGGCACGCCAGGCGCTGCGCGGCCATATCCTCGACGAAGCGCAAGTGTACTGCGTGTATTCGCTCAATCCCAAGGTCGCCGCCACGCTTTAGTTCGCCGCCTGTATCATGGCGGCATGCCGCTCACCTCGACCACCACCACCACCAACATCATCCTGATCCGCCACGGCGAAACCGCCTGGAACGCCGAACGCCGCCTGCAGGGCCATATCGACATCGGCTTGAACGCGCGCGGGCAGGCGCAGGCGCTGGCGCTGGGGCGCGCGCTGGCCGACACGCGCCTCGATGCCATCATTGCCAGCGACCTGGGCCGTGCATGGCAAACCGCGGCGGCGATTGCCGAGGGCCGCGCGGTGACGGTATCGCAGGATCCCGCCTTGCGCGAGCGCTGCTACGGCGGCTTCGAAGGCTTGCTGTACGCCGATATCGCCGCCGCCTATCCGGCCGAGTTCGCCGCCTGGCAGTCGCGCGATATCGATGCGCTGATGCCGGCCGGCGAGCGCCAGGCTGAAAGTTTCCGCAGCTTTTATCAGCGCTCGATCAGCGCCATCCTCGGCTGGGCGGCGCGCTGTCCCGGCGCCACCATCGCCATCGTCGCCCACGGCGGGGTCCTCGAATGCGCCTATCGCGCCGCCCTCAAGCTGGCGCTCGACACCCCGCGCGATTTTCCCGTGCTCAATGCCAGCATCAACCATTTCAGCGTCACCGAGGGCGAATTGGCCTTGCATCGCTGGGGAGAGGTTGGCCACCTCGTGCCTGCCACCCTGGACGAGCTGACCTGACCGAGCTGACATGACCCGCTGCGGTAACAAATTTTGCTTATTAAATGAGCAGCATCTGGGGTAAAATCGCAGGTTCCCCAGATCACTTTTCTCACTCCCGTGCAAATTGGCCCGTACTTGCTGCCTAATAATGTGTTCGTCGCGCCAATGGCCGGCGTCACCGACCGGCCGTTTCGCCAGCTGTGCAAACAGCTTGGCGCCGGTTACGCCGTGTCGGAAATGGCCGCCTCCAATCCGCGCCTGTGGGCCAGCGAAAAAAGCGCGCGGCGCACCGATCACGCCGGCGAAATGGAGCCGAAAGCGGTGCAGTTCGCCGGCGCCGACCCGCAGGACCTGGCCGATTGCGCAAAATTCAACGTCGGACGGGGCGCCCAGATCATCGACATCAACATGGGTTGCCCGGTCAAGAAGGTATGCAACAACTGGTGCGGTTCAGCCCTGTTGCAGCACGAAGACCTGGTCGCGCGCATCCTCGACAGCGTGGTGGCCGCGGTCGACGTGCCGGTCACACTCAAATTTCGCACCGGCTGGAACCGCGAAAACAAGAACGCGTTACGGATTGCCCGCATCGCCGAGCAGGCCGGTATTCAAATGCTGACCTTGCACGGGCGCACCCGCGCCGACGGCTACTCCGGTCAGGCCGAGTACGACACCATTGCCGCCGTCAAGGCGGCGGTGTCGATTCCGGTGGTGGCCAACGGCGACATCACCACCCCTGACAAGGCAAAATCGGTGTTGAACGCCACCGGCGCCGATGCCATCATGATCGGCCGCGCGGCGCAGGGGCGGCCGTGGATTTGCCGCGAGGTCGACCATTATTTGCGCACCGGGGAATATCTGCCGGCGCCGCTGGTCGAGGAAGTGCGCGCCCTGATGCACGAGCACCTGGAAGCCCACTACGCCTTCTATGGCGAGTTTCTGGGGGTGCGCACGGCGAGAAAGCACATCGGCTGGTATGTGCGCGAACTGGACGGTGGCGAGGACTTTCGCCAGCGCATGAACTTACTGGAATCGACAGCGGAACAGTTGCATGCCGTGGACGGGTTTTTCAAAATGCTGGCAGGGCAGGGCGAGCGGTTACAATATCGGCCCGCCATTGATTCGAACGAAGCCCTGGCCGCGTAGGAATTGCATCACTACAACGAGAGTACCCGGCATCGCGACACCATCGCCGAGTGCCGCTGACAACAAAAACATCAGCCGGACGATTTACTACATGAGCAAAGAAAGTATCCAGGAAGTTGTCCAGAAGAGTCTTGAAGAATATTTCAACGATCTGGGCGAGCAGCAGCCGTCGAATATCTACGACATGGTTGTATTGACCGTCGAAAAGCCCATCCTCGAGGTGGTCATGCTGCGCGCCGACGGCAACCAGTCGCATGCGGCCCAGATGCTGGGCATCAATCGCAATACCCTGCGCAAGAAGCTGCAGGAACACGGGCTGTTATAAGTCCGGCGGCGCGGCTGGCTCAGCCCCGCCGCCTTTTTTTATTGTCTTGCCAAGTTTTCGCTGTACAGAACTCATTCTCATACCAGGCCCTCCCCATGATCAAACAAGCGCTTATTTCCGTTTCCGACAAAACCGGCATCCTCGACTTCGCCCGCGCACTGGCAAGCAAGGGCGTGGCGATCCTGTCCACCGGCGGCACTGCCAAGCTGCTGGCCGACAATGGCGTTGCCGTGACCGAAGTGGCCGACTACACCGGCTTTCCTGAAATGCTGGACGGCCGGGTCAAGACCCTGCACCCGAAGGTGCACGGCGGCATCCTGGCGCGCCGCGACTTTCCCGACCATGTCGCCAAGCTGGCCGAGCACGCCATTCCCACCATCGACATGGTGGTGGTGAACCTGTATCCCTTCCAGCAAACCGTGGCAAAGGACAATTGCTCGCTGGAAGACGCGATTGAAAACATCGACATCGGCGGCCCGACCATGCTGCGCTCGGCGGCCAAGAACCACCGCGACGTGGTGGTGGTGTGCGATCCGGCCGACTACGCCATGGTGTTGGCGGGCATGGACGGCGAAATTTCCTACGACACCCGGTTTGACCTGGCCAAAAAAGTGTTCGCCCACACGGCGCAATACGACGGCGCCATCACCAACTATCTGACCAGCCTGGGTGCGGACCGGGCGCACGCCACCCGCGCCGCCTTCCCGCAGACCCTGAACATGACGGTGGAAAAGGTCCAGGACATGCGCTACGGCGAAAACCCGCACCAGGCGGCAGCGTTTTACCGCGACCTGCAACCGGCCGCCGGCGCGCTGGCCAACTATGTCCAGCTGCAGGGCAAGGAGCTGTCGTACAACAACATCGCCGACGCCGACGCCGCCTGGGAGTGCGTCAAGACCCTCGGCGGTTTCGAGCAAAGCGCCGGCTGCGTCATCGTCAAGCACGCCAATCCATGCGGCGTGGCGATCGGCATCGACGCTTTCGACGCCTACGGCCGCGCCCTGCAAACCGACCCTACCTCGGCATTCGGCGGCATCATCGCCTTTAATGTCGAGGTCGACGGCAAGACCGCCCGGGAGATTGCGAAACTATTTGTCGAAGTGTTGATCGCCCCGAGTTTTACGGCCGAAGCGCTGCAGGTCATGGCAGCGAAACAAAACGTGCGCCTGTTGAAAATTGCCCTGGGCAACGGACAGAATCCCTACGACGTCAAGCGCGTCGGCGGCGGCTTGCTGGTGCAAACCCCGGACGCGAAAAATGTGGGTTTGGGCGAATTGCGCGTGGTCAGCAAAAAGCAGCCGACCCAGCAGCAGCTGCAAGACCTGATGTTCGCCTGGCGCGTCGCCAAGTTCGTCAAATCGAACGCCATCGTGTTCTGCGCCGGCGGCATGACCCTGGGGGTCGGCGCCGGCCAGATGAGCCGCATCGACTCGGCCCGCATCGCCTCGATCAAGGCGCAGAACGCCGGCCTGTCTCTGGTCGGCTCGGCAGTGGCGTCGGACGCCTTTTTCCCGTTCCGCGACGGCCTCGACGTGGTGGTCGACGCCGGCGCCACCTGCGTGATCCATCCGGGCGGCTCGATGCGCGACCAGGAAGTGATCGATGCGGCCGATGAACGAGGCGTGGTGATGCTTTACACCGGTACCCGCCACTTCCGCCATTAAAATGTTGGCCCAGGCGGGCCGGCGGTATACCATGCGCTCATGATTATTCTTGGTATCGACCCCGGCCTGCGCACCACTGGTTTCGGCGTTATTGAAAAGCAGGGCAACAAGCTGCGCTACATCGCCTCGGGCACCATCAAGACGGGTAGCGAAGCAGCCTTGCCGCCGCGCCTGAAGCTCATTCTCGGCGGCATCGGCGAGATTGTGCGCACCTACCGCCCCGACTGCGCGGCGATCGAAAAAGTGTTCGTCAACGTTAACCCGCAATCGACCCTGCTGCTGGGCCAGGCGCGCGGGGCGGCGATTACGGCGCTGGTCGGCGCCGACCTCGATGTGGCCGAATACACGGCCTTGCAAGTCAAGCAAGCCGTGGTCGGCACCGGCCGCGCCGCCAAGGAGCAGGTGCAGGACATGGTGGCGAGATTGCTGGTGCTGCCGGGCCTGCCAGGCACCGATGCCGCCGATGCGCTGGGCGTGGCGATTTGCCATGCGCACAGCCACGATGCGCTGACGCTGCTGGGCGCGCTGGCGCCCGCACTCGGAACATTGCGGATGAAAAACGGCCGCCTGGTCTGAGTCACCCAACATATATATACATAAATATAAAGGCTGCCGATGATCGGTCGACTCTCTGGAACTTTGCTGGAAAAAAATCCGCCGCAACTGCTGGTCGATTGCGGCGGCGTCGGCTATGAAGTCGACGTGTCGATGAGCACGTATTACAACCTGCCGGGCCTGGGCGAAAAGGTGGTGCTGTTCACCCACCAGGCGATCCGCGAGGATGCCCACTTGCTGTTCGGCTTCGGCAACGCCGAAGAGCGCGCGGTGTTTCGCATGTTAATCAAGATCACCGGGGTGGGGGCGCGTACCGCCTTGTCGATTTTGTCGGGGATGACGATCGGCGACCTGGCGCAGGCGGTGACCTTGCAGGAATCGGGACGCCTGATCAAGGTGCCCGGCATCGGCAAGAAGACCGCCGAGCGCTTGCTGCTGGAACTGAAGGGCAAACTGGGCGCCGACCTGGGTGCCGGCGGCGCCGCTGCCGCACCGGACGCGAAATCGGATATCCTGAATGCCTTGATGGCGCTCGGATATTCGGACAAGGAAGCGCTGATGGCCATCAAGAACATGCCGGCAGGAAGCAGCGTCTCCGACGGTATCAAATATGCATTGAAGGCCCTGTCAAAGGGCTGATGCGGGTAGAACACAGAGGAACTTCTTGAGCATCCAGACCGACGATTTCAGCGAGCAACGTATCATTGCCGCGGCGCCCGCTTCGCCGAACGAGGAGGCGATCGAGCGTGCCCTGCGGCCGAAACATTTGGACGAATACGTCGGCCAGGAAAAGATCCGCGACCAGCTGGAAATTTTCATCACCGCCGCCCGCAAGCGGCGCGAGGCGCTCGACCACACCTTGCTGTTCGGCCCACCGGGCCTCGGGAAAACCACCCTGGCCCACATCATCGCGCGCGAGATGGGCGTGACCCTGC
>JAQGNM010000263.1 GCA_028291845.1 Massilia sp.
CGCGTCGCCGGCCGACACGCCCATGTTCGGCATCGCCGTGCCCGGTTTGCGCGCCGGCGGGTCGATCAGCCAGGCCACCAGCGGATCGGGCAAGTTGGGAATGCCGCCGGCGATATAGCTGCGGCGGCCGAAGTGCGCCAGGTCGGGCCCCAGGGTCGGGCCGAGGGTCGCGCCCATGCCGGCGCGGCCGGCCTGGACCTCCGGGATACTGTGGCAGGCGCCGCACTGATAGCGCGCGGCGAGCTGCTTGCCCAGCTTGGCATCGCCGCCCGCAATCCGCGGCGGCTTGACCTCGGCGCTGCAGCCTGCCACCAGCGTCAGGGCGCCGATGCTCGCCAGGCAGGTGATAAAAAGTTGGCGCACACGCACGATTGAATCCATGTCAATACAAATGAATATAATACAAGAAAATACCCATAATAATTTTTTCAATAGAACCCGCGCACATGCTCGCCAACCGCAGCCGCCTGATCATCAAAACCGCCCTTGCCACCCTGGCGCTGGCGGCGCTCGCCGGGGCGATTATCGGCCTGGTGGTGCTCAAATCCGGTATCTACCCGATCGGCGCCACCACCCAGCATCTGCAACTGGTGCACAGCGTACTGGAAGAGGGCATGCGCGCCTCGGTGCAGCAGCACAGCCGCAACGTGAAAGTGCCGGCACTCGATTCGCCGGCGCAGTTGCGGCGCGGTGCGGCTTTGTTCCGCGACAATTGCGCGCATTGCCACGGCGGTCCCGGCTTTGCCCAGTCCGACTGGGGCAAGAGCATGCAACCCTTGCCCGGCCCGCTGGTCGACGCCACCCGCCGATGGGAAACCGCGGACATTTACTGGATCACCAAAAATGGCATCAAGATGAGCGGGATGCCGGCCTGGCAATACCATCTGACGGACGAGGAATTGTGGTCGGTGGTGTCGTTTGTGCGCCAGTTGCCGGCGCTGACGGCGCGCGACTATCAAAGGCTGACTGAGGAGGTGGCAACGCCCGCGGCAACGGCAACGGCAGCGGCAACGTCAACCCCGGCGGTGCTGTCCCAGGGCGACCCGGCGCGCGGCAAGGTGGCGCTGACCCAGTATGCTTGCAACGCCTGCCACCGGATTGCCGGTGTGACCGGCTCGGAAGTATTCGTCGGCAAACCGCTGGCAGGTTTGCAAAAGCAACAGTTTATAGTCGGTAAGCTGCCGATGAGCCAGGACAACCTGGTGCGCTGGATCGTCGATCCGAAAGCGGTCGATGCGCACACCGCCATGCCCGTGATGAATGTCCCGGAAGCCGACGCGCGCGACATGGCGGCTTACCTGTGGAAGCAGCGATAGCGATAATCAATCGATTCTGGAAAATATCAAAAAGGCATCAGTTGTGGGCAAAATCGCCTAATTTCGTTGAAAATAGACAATTGTGTAGTCTTGATCCGACATGGCTGCGCTCTGCCGTCCGGTTGGCGTGTGTGCTGAGATTGTTATTCTGGACATCCCCGAGCCGTAAGGTTCGAGCATGACCTAATTGTCCCCACGGAATTTTCCGCCAGGGGCCAGCCCAGCGAAACACCAACCGGGCCTATATAACAGGAGAATTTTCATGCGCAAAAATACCACCATGCTTGCCACCGCCCTGATTGCCGCCGCTCTGTCGAGCACAGCATTTGCCCAGACCACCAAACAGCCGACCACCACGACCGGCGCATCGACTAACACCAGCGTCACCGGCAGCACCGGCAGCACAATGCCTGACGCCGGCATGGCCACTCCGCAAACCGGCAGCACGGCCAGCGGCGCGGTCGGCAATAGCACCGGTGTCACCGACATGAGCGGCACCACCGGCACCAATATGACCGGCGCCAACGGCAGCCTGGGCACCGGCGGCAACCCTGCCACCGGTACCAGCGCTACCGGCAGCATGACCGGTTCGTCGACTACCGGCAGCAGCGCGGCGGGTGCCGGCGCGGTAACGGGCAACACCAACCCGACCGCGCTGGACCGTTCGCAAGCGGCGCAACACGCCAATCCTAATGCCTATGGCAACGCGGTGGGCACGACGGTGCCGATGGACAGCACCACCAACGCCACCAGCTCGACGAAGAAGAGCAGCAAGTCCAGCAAGACCGACAAGACCAAGTAATCCGGGAACCAGTCATGCCGTCAGCGCCAGCTCTGGAAGCCGGCGCGTCGGCAGATAGCAAACTGAAAGCCATCGCTGTGCGCACGCCAGCGGTGGCTTTTTTTCGTTTTTCCTTGTTTTCGATCACCCAATTCAGCGCGGACTTATTCCAGATAGCAGTGGTGGCCAGCCCACGCGGCGTGGCTGTTCTCGCGCACGATTGACTCCGGCCTATGCACGCTGATTTTTATGCGGGCACCCGCCACAGCGCAGCGGCAGCGGAGTAGTATGCGATGTCCGCAGTCTCATTGATGGGGGCGGACGGCAAGCTGCGGCAGCAAAAATGTCGATCGGCCGGCATGCGATGCAGTCGCGCTTTTAATCGCGGTTCTTACAACAACAAGAGGGAGACCGAACATGAGCACTGGGACTGTTCAACTGCAGCGCATCCTGCGCGCCAAACCCGAGCGTGTCTACCGCGCCTTTCTCGATGCCGATGCCATGGCCAAGTGGCTGCCGCCGTACGGCTTCACCTGCAAGGTCGATCACATGGATGCGCGGGTCGGCGGCGGCTACAAAATGCTGTTCACCAATTTCACGACGGGCCACAGCCATTCATTCGGCGGCGATTACCGCCAGCTGACCCCGTCCGAACTGATTGTCTACACGGCCAGCTTCGACGATCCGAATCTGCCCGGCGTCATGCAGACGACGGTGCGCTTGCGGCCGGTAATGTGCGGCACCGAAATCGCGATCGAACAGACCGGCATTCCTGCGGTGATTCCGCTGGAGATGTGCTACCTCGGCTGGCAGGAATCGCTGGCGCAACTGGCCAACTTGGCCGAGCCGGAGATCGCGCAGTAAGGCCAGCCATTCCGATAAAAAGTCGCCACAAAAAGGAGACAAACAATGGTCAGCAAAAACACGATTTGCCTTTGGTTCGACGGCACAGCACAGGACGCAGCCCAGTTTTACGCCGATACTTTCCCCGACAGCGCCGTCAAGGCAACGCACCGGGCGCCCGGGGATTATCCTGCCGGCAAACAGGGCGACATCCTGACGGTC
Organism: Massilia sp.; assembly: GCA_028291845.1. Taxonomy (GTDB): domain Bacteria; phylum Pseudomonadota; class Gammaproteobacteria; order Burkholderiales; family Burkholderiaceae_D; genus JAFCUW01. The sequence goes on from JAQGNM010000263.1 coordinate 3,163, forward strand.
GAATTTTCGGTACTGGGCATTCTGTGCCTGGGCTTGAACGGCGGCCCGGGAGTTCCGCCGACCATGGCGTTTTCCTTCCAGGTCGCCACCGACGACCAGCAAGAAACCGACCGCTACTGGAACGCCATCGTCGGCAACGGCGGTACCGCCAGCGAATGCGGCTGGTGCGTGGACAAATGGGGCGTGGCGTGGCAAATCACGCCGAGGGTGCTCAGCGAAGGCATTGCCGACCCCGATCCCGCCGTGGCAAAGCGCGTGTTCGACGCCATGATGCAGATGGGGAAAATCGACGTCGCCAAGATCGAAGCCGCGCGGCGCGGCTAAGGCCATGCGCCGTGGACGGCGCTGGCTCGCGCCGCACGGTCCATGCCGCCCCCGCGCGCAAGGCATCGACGTGCATAAGCTTGTCCTTGCAGGTCGTCGGATTTCACAGTCAGACACGCCGGCAGCGCACGCTGCCCGCGACGAAAACGGCACGTTCGCGCGCATCGAACCTGGCAAAGTTGTGCTGAACAGCCATTGCGAAGGCGCTCGCTGCTTTGCGTTTTTCGACGGCGCAGGTTTGATGTACCTCATATCGGAACGACATACGACGCGAGTAGGATCATTCTCACCCAGCGCCGTACAGGCAATCGTTCACCGCTATTTTTGGAGACCATCATGGCAACTTCACTGACCCGCTTCGTTCCGATTCCGCGCATGCTCAGTACAGACCCGTTCCGTAACATCGAAGACTTCCTGTCGGCCGTGCGCCTGCCTTCGCTGACCTCCGCCGATATGTCGCCGCACATCCGCATGGACGTCACCGAGACCGACCAGGCATACAAGGTGGTGGCCGACCTGCCTGGCGTCAAAAAGGACGACATCAAGGTCAACATCGACGGCAACCAGGTATCGATCTCGGCGCAAACCGAAACGCGCAACGAGCAGGAGAGCGCCAACGCACTGTGTTCCGAACGTTCATGGGGCCAGTTCTACCGCACTTTCACCTTGCCGCAGCCAGTCGACGACAGCCAGGCCCAGGCGCAGTATCACGACGGGGTGCTGGAGCTGACCTTGCCGAAAAAATCGGGCGGCAGCGCCAAGCCGCTGACCATCCAGTGAGAATGCACGCCCGCCTGTGACTGGCGGGGAACGGTGCGGCTGGGCTGACGGTGGGCTGTGGGTGCGACGATACCGCGGCAGACATGCGGGATTCGATCGGCCGATCCCTTATCGATCTTGTTCCGCCGCCGGCGCGCCCGGCCGCAGCACCAGCACCGGAATGATCGATTCGGCCATCACCTTTTGCGTCTGACTGCCGGCGATCAGGCGGCTGAGGCCATGGCGGCCGTGCGAGGCCATCAGGATCAGGTCGCACTGGCGATCGCGGGCAACGTCGAGCAGCGCCTTGTGGATCGGCTGGTCGCTCACCGTCACTGTTGCGCAGCGCACGCCGGCCGCTGTCGCGGCGGCGGCCACCGCCTCGACGTCGCGGCGCGCGTCCTCGAGCAGCTGCCGGGTTTCGGCAGCCACATCGATGGTCAGCGCCGCTTCCGACAGCGGCAGCGCCAGCGCCGGCTGTACCACGGCGACGGCGACCAGTTCGCTGCCCCACTGGCGCGCCAGGTCGACCGCCAGCGCAACCGCCGCGCCCGACAGGGCCGAGCCATCGGTCGGCAATAAGATTCGTTTGAACATGCCGTTCTCCTCAGCGGTACACCAGCACGGGAATGTCGCTGTGCACCAGCACCTTTTGCGTTTCGCTGCCCAGCAGCGCCGCCCTCACATCCCTGCGCCCGTGCGAGGCCATCACCACCAGGTCGCAGTGGCGCGCCCTGGCGGTGTCGATGATGGCTTGCCACGGCTCGTCGGACGTGGTTCGCTCGACCGTGCAAGGCACGCCTGCCGCTTGCGCCGTAGTGGCGATGAAATCGAGGTGGCGGCCGGCGCGCGCCTCGGCGCCGCAGCGAAACTGTTCAGCGCTGTCCTCAAGCATCTCGGGATCGAGCGAGAGCGTCTGGAATTCCGGCACCACGGTCAACCCTGCCACACCTGCGCCAAAGGCATTCGCCAGCGCCACGCCGGCCAGCACGGCACGCTCGGACAGGGAAGATCCATCGGTCGGTAAAAGGATTCGCTGGAACATGGCGCTCTCCGGATTTGTGAGAATGAGCTCAGTGTCTCAGTGACGACCTTGCAATTTACTGATGCACCTCAAAGCTTTCACCATTCAGCGGGTGCGCTGCTTGTCGCGTCTGCTTGCGGAATTGGCGCGAAGACGATCAGGCGGGCGCTGGGGTTGCGCCACAGCGCGAGCCGTTGGGGTCAATTCTCGTAAGCAGACTCGAGCGGGGCGAGACTGGTGGAGACGTATAGGGTCAACGGTATCGAGACACGATAGACGTACCGACGCCCGCAGTGCCCGCTCATCCC
>JAQGNM010000611.1 GCA_028291845.1 Massilia sp.
CATGGCCAAGGCGCGGGGCGTGGTGCTCGGCAACCCGCAACTACGCGTCGGCACACCCGACCAAGCACGCGCGGCGGCAGCGGTGAAGCAGCAGATGTCGCGCGCGCGCGCCGTGCCAGCGCGACGACGCTGCGCAAGCTCGCCGCGGCGCTCATCGCGCGTGGTGTGCCGGCGCCGGCCGGTGGCGGACCTGGCTCCAATGCAGGTCAAGCGCGTCGTCGATGCCGGCCGATGCTGAGGCGGTAGGACTTTTGAGCTGCACTCATTGCTCCAATGAACGCGAACTTGGCGCAGCTGCCCTTCGCCATCGACCTGCCATCTGATGTTGGCCATTGCCGGGCGTGATCGAGGAAGCCGAGCCAGCACAGAGGTAAAAATTTTCCGTTCATAAATTTTTACCTTTACATTCCGGATCGCTTTAGCACACAAGTAGGCTAGAAAGTCAGGAATTAGAATTATGGCCCATCTTCTGGATAAGCCATTTCCTTGGGATAACAACGGTCTTGCTATTCTGCACGAGCAGATTGCCTCAGCCCTCGAAAGCAGTCTGCCCTCGATGGGTGGCATGCTCGCCATCACCTTCGGCGAGGATGCTGCCCATACGGCGATGCGGGCGTTTCTGATCGATACCCGCTACCACGGTGAGGCCCGGGAGAAGGAACGGGCCAAGTTCGATGGCCTGGGCTGGCGCCGGTACATCGACGAGAAAAGTCAGGACTACGTCGATACCGTCGAGCTGACCCAATTCTGGCGCGATGGTGCCGAGTACGCGGGACAAGGCATCGCGCCGCGCGAGCCCTTCGACCAGCCGGCCAACCTCAACGACCGGAAGCGGCGCGTCAAAGCGGTCATCGCCAATGCCAGGACGGTATTGTCCTGCAACGGCCTATTCTACGGCAGCGCTCATTTCCACATCTGGAAAGGCGTCATGGCGCGCGCTGCGATCGACTTTGGCGGCGTCCTGTCGGCTGAAGGCCTTCAATTGCTTTCGGGCGTGTCGGCTGCGGCCGTTCGCAACGCCGTCGGCCTGGGTGAACTCCATCCCGACGATGACGGCAAGTTCGAAGCCGACGAGGCGAAAGAATGGCTTAAGCGCCGCCGGGAATTCTGTCCCTCGCGCTGGACCAACCCCAATGATGGCCAAGATGCCTTCGACGTCAACAGAGCCACCGAGGCGGACGACAATGGCTCGATTCTCGTGCCGCAGGACGCGGACGGCACGCCCTTCACGCCCGAGCACGTCGTCCGTGCTGCCCGGAACACCCCGGGCCTGAGCATCACGATCGGTGCCAAGGGAGCCGAGGAGTCACATAGCGACTTCTACGCGGCGCTCACCGCCCTGGCGAAGATGGATGTCGCTCGCTGGCGCCGCCGCAACGGCGCCGGCAACTGGGGCATCGTCCGGACCCGCGGCGCCTGGGTCGCGGTCAGCAAGGCCGAAGTCGACCGGCAGCTCGCCGAGAAGCTGGCGGAGGCGGCGTGATGCCGCCCCTGGCCGAAACCCGCCACGCCGCCATGCGCCGGCAGCAGCGCGCCATTCCGCCCTTCGTGGTGGGCCTGCTGATGGAGCAGGGCGCTTCCATGCGGCACGACGGCGCCGAGGTCTACTACGTCGACAAGGAGGCCCGGCGTCGCATCCGGCGCACCCTTGGCGACCGCATCCATGTCGCCGTCGAGGGCTACCTCGATGCCTACGTCGTCTGCGCCGACGACGGGCGGGTGATCACCACCGGCTGGCGCACCGCCCGCCTGCGGCGCACCTGACGCCATCAACTCCATCACCACAGCAGAGGAGAACCATGCGATGCATGGACTGATCATTCGCGAGCCGTGGATGGGCTACATCCTGACCGGCACGAAGACCTGGGAGATGCGCACGACGCCGGCGCCCCGCCGCGGCCGCATCGCCCTAATCCGCAAAGGCACCGGCTTGGTGGTCGGCACGGCGGAACTCGTCGACAGCCTGGCCCCGCTCGATGCGGCATCGCTGGCCGCATCGCGCGACCGGCACCGGATTCCAGCCGGGCTCGACAGCGAGGTGATCGCGGCCGGCTGGCTGCACCCTTGGGTCCTCCATGACGTCCGTGTGCTGGCGCAGCCGGTGCCGGCTGGACAGAAGCCGGGACAGGTCATCTGGGTGCCGCTCGCCGAGGCTACTGCCGCGGCCATCGACGCGCAGACCGGAACCGCCACGTCTCGGATTCCGAAGGCGGCGGCGTCTCCCGTGGTCATGGCCAGTGTACCGATGCCGGCGCGCGTGCCCGATCGTCCGCCTGGGGCGGTCCGACCAGCACCGGCACCGATTCCGGCACCACCCGGCATCGGTGGCAGCCACGATGAGGTCATCGTGGTGCTGACCGACGGCGCCATCCGCAACAGCAACCTGTCGGTCCGCACCGCCCGCCATCTGTTGCCGGATGACGTGCTGGGTGGCTCCAACCGGGATACGGTCGCTGCCGGCCGGCTGACGGTTGTCTTCGAGCCGGGGGAGACTGTCGAAACGGATATTGCCGCCGACAAGATGCTCCTGCGCTGCCGTGGCGCAGTGGCGGATTTCTTCGTACAGTCTGGCGCCACACCGGGTGACCGCGTCTGCATGTACCGCGATGACGTTGGAGCATTGCGGGTGCAGATTGCGCGCCGATAGCTGGCGCACGTCAAGAACGACCCGACGTCATCCCTTGATGAGGCCCGGTTTGCCAGCCAGATGTGATAATGGTTTTATCGTAGCGGTTTTGCGTGGGGCTGCTAGAATCGCGCATGGCCAACCGATTCGCTGCACCCCAGACAGACGGGGCCCCTTCCACGTCGCACCAAGCCCCAGTTGTCCAGGTCGTGACGCCGGTCCGCTCAGAATTGCACAAGGCGATGCGCATGAGGGCCGCAGAGGAAGGCACCACGATCCGTAGTCTGGTGATGCAAGGCCTTCGAGCGATTGGTCTGCCGGTATTGCCGGACGACGAGCGGGACCGCAGGAGCGCACGCGGAAATCGGCGAAGCGGTGCGCAAGCGGCTCGCGTGCCCGCTCGGGGAACAACGCGGTGACCACGATACGGGCCGACGAGGTCGCTACCAGGGAAGACGAGTCGAAGACACTGTCACAGCCATCTCAGCCGACACGGTGTACGCATCGGAGAGGTCATTGCGAGGAGCTTGATCAAGCACATTTCTTTATTGAGCAACAAAATGTATTTAGCAGGATGCTGAAATTCGATTCTCGGCGAAGCCCAACGCAAGTTGGATACGCGGAAGCGTCGATGAGCGCACGAATGATTCACAAAACCGCTTCTGCAGATTCGGAATGCTTTGTCAGTACGCGACCGGCGGAGAAGTTCAGCAGCCTGCTAGAGGACAATCAAAGCGTAAGCCCGCCGCATGGACGGCCAGCGCTAGGGGAGGAGCGGATGGGCGTCGCAGCTGATAAATTGTCGCTTTCAATAGCAATGAACAACGCTAGGTTATTTCGGGAGAAGATGGCCGTTACGGCACCTTCGAATGATACGTCAATCTGTGGAAGTCCGAGATCGCCACGATCACCCAAGTCCTCCAAGACTAGGCGCGCATGAGGACGGCAGGCCTATTCGCAGGCATCGGGGGCATAGAGCTCGGCCTTCACGCGGCCGGCCACGAGACTGAGTTGTTCTGCGAGATCTTGCCGTCCGCGGGTGCCGTGCTCCGATCCAGATGGCCAGGGCTTCCCATCCATCTTGATGTCACGACGCTTCGCTCGCTGCCGGAGAGCGTGGATCTGATCTCGGCAGGCTTTCCCTGCCAGGATCTGAGCCAAGCGGGGACGACTGCGGGGCTTGACGGGCTGCGCAGCGGCCTGGTCACGGAGGTCTTCCGGCTCGCCAAGGGATGTGCAGGTCGGCGGCGCAACCTGCTGCTGGAGAACGTCCCCTTCATGCTCCAGCTCAAGGGGGGCGACGCGATGCGTCGGGTCATCGCCGCACTTGAGGAGCTCAAATACCGCTGGGCTTGGCGCGTGGTGGACACGTTCGGCTTCGGACTGCCGCAGCGACGGGAGCGAGTATACCTTGTCGCGTCGGCTCACTTCGATCCCGCTGACGTCCTGTTGTGCGACGAGGCGCCTCTTGAGCGGCCGAAGACGACAATCAGCCAGCGCGCACACGGTTTCTACTGGACCGAGGGAAGGGGAGGCCTCGGGTGGGCACACGACGCGGTACCAACCTTGAAGAACGGCTCGACGATAGGCATCGCATCACCGCCCGCCGTGCTGCTGCCCGACGGGCGCATCATCAAGCCTGACATCCGCGATGCGGAGCGTCTGCAAGGGCTGGCGGAGAACTGGACATTGCCGGCGGAGGAAGTTGTTCGGGCAGGCTTCCGCTGGAGCCTGGTCGGCAATGCGGTCAGTGTCCCGGTCGCCGCATGGCTTGGCCGTCGACTTACCGAGCAAGGCCGATACGACACCGCGCGAGACAGGTCTTTCCCGACAGAGGGAAAGCTGCCCAGGGCGGCGCGGTACGACGGCCATACCAGGCACTCGGTCGCGATCGGCAGCGATCCCTTAGGCATCGCCCCGCCATCCCTAGCGACGTTCCTGCGCTATCCGGGTGAGCCACTGAGCGTTCGGGCGACCGCAGGCTTCCTGTCCCGGACGCGCCAGGCGAAGCTCACCTTCGAGCCGGGCTTCATTGAGGCCGTGGAGAAGCACCTCGAACGCGTGCAGGGGCAGGCACCCGACTACAGCGCCGAGAAGCGCGTCGCGTAGAGCATCTCCAGCCGTGATATGAACTGGCCATAGTGATACGCATCGGCCGAAGCCGGTGCCGGCGGGTCGGTCACCACCGTCACCGGAGATCCATCGTTGCGGCAGTTGACAAGAACGATAGCCAAGGCGTCGAAACCTTCGTTGCCGCTCGCCCTGGCTCGCCTAGGCAACTCACGCAGTTTCTCAAGGACGGAGGCCGCAGCGGCAGGCTGGCGGTGCTCGTTGACCACAGCCGGCGTGGTTGCAAGCGGGTGCTTGTTCCGGTCAGGTGAGACGAAGCTGGACGCAACGTTTACCATGACGAATCCGGCAGCGATCACTGCCTCGTCGCTGCCGTGAACGGTCAGGTGGGAGCTGTTGAGCTCGTCGTACAAGCGCGGGCGTGCCTTGGAGAACTCGGTCATCGCCGCCTTCGCCTCAAGCGCCATCATCACCTGGGCGGCCTCTCCAACCGGTATGTCGGGCAGCGATGCAAGTGCCGCACGATCTACGTCGTCGAGGACGATCGTATAGGCATCCACCATTTGGCGGAAGGATCGCGGCCCGTCTGTCGCTCGGGCAGGGATGGAGCGACACACCACGAGGTCCAGGTCTTTCTTACGTCCCGTCCTGAAATCGGTCATCGTGTGGTTGATGCCACATGCTGCTCGCCCATTAGCCACTTGCTCACGGAGCAGACTGGAGCGGAGCATGAGATCGAAGAGGATGCTCCAGCAGGCTATTTTTGAATGCCTGTCGCTACGCGAGTGATACTGCCAGGAATTTCCGAACTGGAACCCCTTCCCACTGCCACGCGTAGGGTTGCTCATGGAGCGGGCGAGTATGTCGAGACCGCGCAAGAGCTTCCTATCCCAATATGGGTATCGGGCCGATTCCGATCCTACCAGACCCGTAATACCACAACGGGCAGTTGTGCGCCTGGATAGAGGCTGATGCCAGGAGCGGAGTAGGCCTTTGAGTGGAAAACCTTCCCGACAGCCCCTCGCTGACGTGGATCCCATACGCCGACGTATCATGGCGTCGGTTCGTGGCAAGGACACCAAGCCCGAGTTGCAAGTCCGGTCCACGTTGCATCGCCTTGGGTACCGCTTTCGAGCCAATGTGAAGGGCCTTCCTGGCAGGCCGGACATCGTATTCACGCGAAGGAGGGCAGCCGTGTTCGTGCACGGCTGCTTCTGGCACTCGCACGAGGGGTGCCGGTTCGCAACCAAGCCTAGGACGCGCGCGGATTTCTGGGAAGCGAAGCTTCAGCGAAACATCGAGCGCGACCGTGAGAACGTATCGGCGCTCTCCGCGCTGGGGTGGCAGACCTATACGGTTTGGGAGTGTTCGCTCAAAGAAGAAGGTTGGCTCCAGAAGCTAGTGGCCGACCTGGGGCCATCAAAAACAAGGCGCGGTTGAGTCGAACCGCGAAGACGATCTTCTTTCACATGATCCAATAGGCGCCTGCCGGAGTTCCAGGCGTCGTGCTTGCGGTCGGCACAGCCGGGGCCGCTGCATCCTATGGCACGTCCTCTGGTCGCTCCCTTGCCGTCTCAAGCGCTTTCACCGGCCGTCGAGCCGCCTCGAACGCATCAAGGAAATATATCGGGCCACCGCCCCCAAGGCCGACTACCGTATTGCGAAGTGACTCGCCACCCAGGCTATCGAACGCAAGACGCCAAAACGGATGGACCAGCAGGTACCGTTCGGGAATGCCGTTGCGGCGCCAAGTCACCAACGGCAGCGACAGGGGACCGGCCTTGGATATCTCCATCTCGCCGGGACGCATACGGGCGATCTCGTTCACTACGTTTGCCGCCAAGTTCGGCCAGTCCCTTAGCTCAACCGATGCCTCCCAACGCCCGTCGAGTCCGGCGCGGTACCCAGGATCGACGAGGCCGCGGAGGAAGCCCATGCCCAGACGCCAGTCCAGGAGACCGTGGTAGCCGCGGTTCCCGTACCGTTGGAGACAGAGATAGCAAGCTTGGCCACAGACATGTCGATGCGATGCTTGCAGGAACCGGCCAACGAGCCGATCGTCCGGATCCAGCACCATCGACCGGATCAGCCGCACGACCATCCGCTCGCCGCTTGGCTCTCGCTCGGCGAGACGCCGCGAAAAACCGGCGCCGTTGACGAGGAAGTCGGCCACTTGAAGCACCGGTCGTCCATTCCGGAGCCTCGGCTCAAGCGTCTCGAACTCCTCCGGCGCGATGTCGAGTTCCAACGCCGCGCGTTGGACAAGGAGCTGCGTGGCGCTGATTGCGGCCGCACGTACACTCGTCTGCCAGCGCTGGCGACCGAGCCGGCCGAATGCCGTGCCCGGCGGGATGGTGTCCATGGCCAAGTAGATGGCGTCCGTTGCCTTTCGCGAGATCAGTCGGACCCCGTCAAGATCCTCCCGCTCAGCGAGGTCGGCGGGGCGCCTCCAGAGCTGTGGGTGCTCGTCGTGTACGGCGGGGAGGATGAACTGGTTACGTATGTTAAGGAACGCACCCCGGTGACCAGGTACGGGCTGGCCCTTTTGCTCGACGTGGTACACCGCGTAGCCCATGGAGCAGCCGTCGTCGCCGACCGGTCCCTCGTTCAGCCGGAGCACCGCCGCATCACTCCCTGCCGACAGTGCGAGGTTAGTGCCGTCGACACGATTGGTGGCGATCTCCCTGATCTCGGCCGTCACTACTCGACGAACTGTCTGCACCTCCTCGTCCTCTCCGACCGTCCGGGGCACGAAATCCGTACGGAAACCCGCGGGCGTGAAGAATTCCCTGAAGTTACCAATCGGCATGGCGGACCCACAGTCGACACAGCGTAGATCCTCGATCGGCTGCATGTGCTCCTTGCGCGGGCCACCACAACCTTGGCAGAAGCCCAAATGGAAGCTCTCCGTGTACCATCGGCGTTCTGGCCTGGCAGATTGGAACCCGTTCCCACCCCCAAACGGCATGGGCTTCTGAAGTGGCGCAGTGAATCCGATTGGGCGGTGTAGTCGCTTGTCCCGCACAAGCGTTTGTCCCGGCGCGAATTCGTAGATCGCCATGTCCATGTCGCGGTCGATCGTGTCCCAGGTTACCTCATTCCGTATGTCTTCCAGTCCAACGTAGAGTTCCCGAACGCGTGTCGGCATTCCGTACATCGGCAGGACACCGTATTCGGCAAGGAAACCGGCGAGGCTCCCCCCGGATACTCGCCCGATGTCCTGCAACCGCATGATCGCAGACATCACTGCGTCAGGCGTGGATCGCTCCAGAATCGCGGGAAGCCGTTCCTCTCCCCCAGCGGTCAGATTTCGCGCGAAGGTCTCGCGCCGGGCATCGCAACCCTCCAGGGCCGCCCGTAGCCGCTCCGGCCAGGGTGAGCTCTCGGCGAAGAATGCCTGTATGGGCACGAACTCGCCGTGGACATCGGGTATAATGGCGTCGTCACCGATGTACTGTCGCCCATCCTCGCGCCTGAGCGCATCGAAGGCATTGGTTAGTACAACCTTGCGTAGCAGCCGCAGTGAGATGTCGAGGTGGTCGGGCGTGAGGAACGGCGGGGGCGGCGCGTCCCCTGTAATCGCCTCAGGATGCCGGAAGTAGTGAAGGTCATGGCTGCGGCTCCGGCACAGTGTAGCGACGATGGAGTAGGCTTGGCCACGACGACCGGCGCGGCCGACACGTTGCTGATAGTTGAAACGCATCGGCGGCATGTTGGCCTGGTAGACGGCCTGCAAGGCGCCGATGTCGATGCCGACCTCCATCGTCGTGGTCACCGACAGCATGTCGATCTCCTGCGCGGCGCGCGAAAGGGCTGCTTCGACCGTGCCTACGGGCCCGTCCAGGAAAATGCCACGGAATCGCCTGAGCCGTTCGGCGGGCGACCCCGTTTGTCCGGTCAGCTCTTCGCAGCGCAGCCTGTAGGCGGAGACGCCCTCCACGGTACCCCTTTCGATACGCCTCGACAGGAAGTTCAGGTCCCATAGATCCCTGACTTGGCCGGTTACGGAGGCAGGCAGCGCCAAGAAGCAGCGGGTGCATATTCCGGTGCCACGGTGCAGGTGGACGCGCCCGCAGTTATCGCAACGGAAGTAGGTGTCGCTACTGCCTACGACGCGCACGAAGAGCCGTTCCAGGCGCACAAGCCCATCCCGATGCTCCCGCTGTGCGAGCGCGGCGAGAACGGCCTGCAGCTCGCCCGCCGGGTCCGTTGGGTTCGTGGCTGCCGCAAACCTGCGCAGACGGTTGTTTCGCGGCACTTGTGCAGCTACGCCCCAGGGTGTGACGCTGCGGGGGTCCACCCAGCGATTACCGATTACCCTGTAGGCATCGGATAACACGCGCAAATAGGCATCGAGCCGATCCGCATCGGGGCCGTCCGCAACGGAAAGGGATGGATATCCCAGACCGGTCTCCTCAAGCGCGAAATAGGTTTTCGAGAAAAGAACCTCGTCGATCAGTGCCAGCTGGTCTTCCCAGACTTCGATGCGGGCTCGTACCCTGTCTCCGCCGCGGTCCCCGACACGCCACGCGTATCCCGGTCCCGCACCGTTCCGTTCAAACAACTCCTGCCAGGCGAACCCCGCGATATTTGCAACGCCCGCGTCGTCGGTGGGATGAATTCCAAGCTCGACCATGCGCGATAGGAGAGCGTTCGCCGCCGGCCCAATCTCGCGCTGGGGGTCGGGCTCAATGATGTCGGCAAGCGGTACCCGCCGCGGATCTACGCCTTCCTGGATGGCACTAACCTGCTGCAGGAGCGCCATCGCATCACGCGGCCGGCCCTCCACTATTGCGCGAGTGGCTTGCGCCGCCAGTTCAGCTGATGTCGGCCGCGAAGAGGCCTCTTTCATCCTCCGCCTGACGATCTCCACCAATATCTGACGGCGAACATCCTGATGGTGACGTCGCTCTATGTTCAGCGCAGCTCTCGCTGCATCCTGACGGCTGTCCGAGAAGACGACGGCCTTCGCCGCGGCGCCACTGGAATGCAGCAGCTCAAGTACCTCCGTTGCCACGAGCTGGGAGCTCTTGGCGAAGCCGGTCCTGAAGCTTCGGACCGGGGAGCGGCGGCCGCGCATCCGCCGGGAGTAGTCGGTCCCGCAGGCAGGACAGCAAGTCGGCGCGGCGGTGCCGGGACGACCGTTGTCCCCAGGCGCGTTCGGTCGCCTGAAGGCCCGCCCGTGCACGATAGCGCTGTCGCCCGCCCTCCCGGTATCGGCGAAGACCTGGCCGGTACGAGTGTCGAGTACAGCCTCGTCCCAGTCCTCCCGCTCCTCCCCTCGGGCCGGGACGCGCCGCGATGGCCAGAAGATACCGAAGTCATCGTAACTCAGGTCCTCGTAATGCCCCGTCGTCCCAAGCTCGGGCAGGTTCTCGAGCTCGGGCGAAGACGGCAGTAGTTCATGAGACGGAGCGAGCCCTTGGGTCGAGCGACTGCGCCGGCCGCCGAGCAAAATATCGCCGCACCCCTCACAATAGACCAGCTCGAAGGTACGCCGCGGACTTTCGCTGCACTCCTGGATGTAAGTAGTCCCGCGCTCGATAGTGATTCCGTCAAAAGCCAACCCTTTCTCAACCTCCCTCGGGGTTGCGAACAGGCCCTCGATACTGCGGATAAACATGTGGACGCGGAAGCTTGGCGTTGTCTCACTTGGAGCGGTGCCGTACAGCTCATGCAGGTGATCGCCGAGGCCCCGCAGCACCGTCAGCCCACGCAGCGCGAGGGGGGCGGCTCCGTCCCGGGCACCGAAGACTCGCTCGCACAGGACGTCTGTGGCAGTGGCGCGGGTACGACCACCCTCCGAGGACGATCTGCAGGCTGCAGCCAGCACGGCAGCGGACTCTTCCACGGCGCGCTTTGCGGCTGTGCTCGCTTCGCCCGGTGCGTCGTCACCGCATAGCGCTGTGCAGCACCTGTGCAGCGCGTCGTCGAGCGCAGGCGTACGGTGCAAGGGGCGTCCGCCCATGCCGCCGTCCGGAGCCAGCAGCATAGAAAGATCGGCAAACGGGTCGGGTGCAAGCGGCACCACGGCGATCGGCGCCGGGATCACAGCTTCCCCTGGCACGATACAGCCGCGCCAGAAATCCGGCCCGCTGCTGCCTTCCGAGCCCGGCCGAGCGAAAGTGCCGAATGGCCCAAAGAAGTCGTGCAGGTATTTCAGGCTGCGGCTTCCGTCTTCGCCGTCAAGGGGAAGAGAGGCACTCGAAGCCAGGACGCGGAGCTTATGGCGGTGTGCAGGCTGGTCGAGCCCGAGACGATTGATAAGGGCACGGATGAGGCCGGATACCTCCGTGCCGGCCGAGCCACGTATCAAGTGTAATTCGTCGAGCACTAGGTAGAAGTAAGCGTCCTCGTGCGTCTCCAGCCAGCGTCGGGTAGCATCGAAGATCGTCGCCTCGACCTCGCGGGACAGCATGGTCCCGAGCATGGAGACGTTGGTGACGAGGATGTCGGGTGGTGTCTGTTGCATGTCCCAGCGCGACAGCAACTCGCCGCCGTCTACGGCCGGGAACAGGAAACGGGTTGGATCCGGCTCCCGTCCGCCCCTGCATTTTGCCTCCTTGGCCTCCTGTGCGTCGAAGCGGCGGGCAGTCTCCTGGTCCTTCTCAAACGTCGCAAGCGACTCGGCTAGCTCGGCGGTCTTCCTCTTGAGCCGCCGGACCTGTTGCTTGTCGTTTGCACGACGTGGATGGTGGAGGTGGCCCGTTACGGGTGTCGCGCCCGTGTACCGACCGAAGAAGATACGGTTGCCTCCGAACCGGTCGGCCATCACCGCGCGTGCCTCGTCCGAGTCGAGAGCCTTGCGCAGACGGGCCAGTTGGTCCTCGACGAGCGCATTCATCGGGTACAGGACGAGGGCGCGTACCGCCTTCGGTCGCTCCGTGGGCTCGGCCTCTCGCCGGAGCCGGAACCGCTCGGGGTTTGTCGTCCACCACCGATCACCAAGGAAGCCACGTGGCGCCACGGGCCAGCGAACGGCTTCAGCAGCAATTGAGGCCAGTATCGGGAGCATGAACGCCTCGGTCTTTCCCGAGCCCGTTCCCGAAGTGACGATGCCAGGATGACCAGGCAGGACTCCCCGTCCGAGCATCTCCATCTGATGAGTGTAGGAGTTGAAGAGGCTGCGCCGCTTGACCTCGGCTTCGGGAGCGGACTTGCCAGGAAACAGACCCGAGAGCGCGAGCTCCGCGAATGCCCTTCGCGCCTCCCGCGGTAGCGTGGCGATGGGGTTGTCCTGGCTTGGCTCGACGAGACTTTCCAACGACGCCTTCGCCGTCCGGTAACGTGGCACGGGCTCGATGAAGGGGACGGTCGTGAGCGTGCCCGGCTGCCGTAGCAGGTCCCTGCGTGCCGTCGCCAGGTCATCGCGGCGGATCCGGAAAGCCGTGTCCAGATAGGAGATATAGAAGTCACGGATACGTTCGTAGCCGCCGATCGGGTCCAGCATGTGAGTTTCCGTCTCTTTCAGTTTGTCACACGGTCGGCGATTTCCCGAAGTAGCCTGACACCTCGCCCAAGGCAGGCCGTGCCAATATTCGTATCAGCCGCGGAGGCGATGCGTGCCAAATCGAGCGCTAGCTGGAATGCTGCTACGTCGCTGGCGATGCAGCGCGCGGCGTGAAGAACGCGGGCAGCACGAATTGCCCCAGCTGGCCTCAATCCAGGAACATCGTTGAGCTTGGCTACAAGCTCCCCGGCGATCTGCTTTGTCAGCGGAAGCCGGCCGGACACGTCCAGGGCTGTCGGCGGTTCAGGCACCTCAAGACCGGTGGCACGGAAGACAGCGCGCATCCAGGCGTCCGACGTCGCTGCCTGGGAGACCGGGGCGAGCATCCCGGCCAAACGAGACGCGCCGGTTTTGTCGTTCCACCGCGCTGTATGGAGTGAGCCCGCAACCAGGAGGTTGGACGGACGGGCCTCACCGTGGAGCTCCGCCAAAAATGCGAGCAGCCATAGACCGATCGGCGCTGTTTCCATGCACTCGATGGTAAGCAATACGATCCTGTCCGGGTGCGCACGCGCGGCGGTCCATGCTCTTGCGAGAGCGGTGGGTGATCCGCTCGCGGGCTGCCGCCAGAGGTCGTCCAAGCCAATGACGCTGGGATCCAGGGCGAGCCTACGTACGCGGCCGCCGGTAACGCATCGCGCGTAGGCGTCGAGCAACGACCCCCCATAGTCGTCCACTACCAACACGAGTTCTCCGCCCCGTAGTAGAGCATCGAGCGCGAGCAGATCAGTGGCATCAAGGCCGTTACGATCCGCCTCGGCGTCGAGGCGGTCGCGCAGCTGGCCAAAGCCGATGACGGATGCCTTAGGCGAAGGGCCGAGAGCCCAAGGGGGAGTCGCCGGCGCGACCAGGTCTGCGGACACCTGTGCGCCGACAAGTGCATCAGATACTTGACGTGCGAGCGCCTGAATTCTGTCGATCCTATCGTCAGGTACAGCTTCTAATAGGTCATGTACGATGCCGACCTCCTGGGCGAGCGCAGCTTCGACCTTGCGCTCAACGCGGCGAAGTGCCTCGACCCGTTCCGTTGCTTCGGCCTCGACCTCAAGCTCAACGCGGCGGAGCGCCTTGGCTCGTTCCGTTGCCTCGGCCTCGACCTCGCGCGCAGCGCGGCGGAGTGCCTCGACTCGTTCCCTAGCCTCGGCTTCCATGGTCTCGGCTTCGGCCGCCTCCCCAAGCGCCGTCTCAATTCGGGCTGCCACATCTGCGTGGCGACGCTCAAGCTCTTCACGCACGACAGGCTCCAGCGATCTTCGCAACTCCGCCTCGATCTCGGCACGACTTGCGGCGACCTCGGCCTTGACCCTGTCCGCTACGGGCGCAAAAGCCTGTAACGTGGCGACGATGGCCTCGAGGTCCGTGACGCCGGCCTGGAATTGGGGAAGGAAGTCCTTTGTGCGCTGACGCATGCGTCGCAGCCCGTCCGCGTCGCCGGAAAAGATGCCGCTGTCGCGTGTGAAGGAGGTGATCGCATCAATGGCCGCATTGGTCAGGGATATCGCCTTGGGAGCTTGGCTGCTCTCCCGACCAGCTCGCCGGATACGCTTCAATATCTTCGGAAGAAACTCGTGGTCGGGGGACCAGTCAACGCGATCGATCACTTCGTGTGGCTCGCGCCCGGGCACGACGAAATAGGTACCGTCCAGATCCGCTCCGGCCGCGATGTACTTGAGAACTGCAAGGTTCTCAAGGCCGTCGAGATCAGCGCGGTGCCGACCGGTAGCTTCGTCAGTGAAGAGACGAAGACGGACGCAGGCATTGCTTTCGAGCCGGACCACTACCTCAGCATATGGAACCTGCGATGTGGACAGGCCGATTTCGACCAACTGCCGGCGCACAACTTCCGCCGGCATGTTCGTGTAGTCCAAGATCTGGACAGGCGGCTTCGGTTCCCGCGCCAAGAAGCGATCGAGGCTGCGGCCACCTTCATACCTGCGATTGATCTCGGTGGTGAACACCCAAAGGCTGCCGGCCCGCGGCAAGGTGCCCTGGGCGTCTGGGCTGAACACCCTACCAGTTTCTGGGAAGATACTCTTTGCATCCAGGATGCGTTGCCATCCCTTGTCAGTTGCGAGGAGCAGTGGCTCGTACCGGATGATGCCCGGTGCGGCATAGGTGCAACGGCCAAGCACCGTCTGCGTCTGTGCGCTGATGCTAGCGGTTTCGATTTCTTCAAGCATGAAAGTCTCCCTGCAAGCGTAAGTCTTGCAGCTGCTCGTCCCAGACAAGGCGATGGGCACGGCCTCGATGACGTGCGAGCGCGATCGAACCCAAGCCGTCCTCGGCATCAGCCCGGGCTCCGTGGATACTGATGGCGGCGCCGAACCACGCCGCCACAAGACGAGCACTTGGCTCGTCGACCGGATAGGCCAGCGATGCTGCGCCACCCTCGGATGCGATGTCGAGGAAGGGGCCTGCCAGATGGGCAAGGCGGAACATGCGGGCCACAGGCAAGGGCAGGTTCCCGTCGGCAGCCCGACGCCATAGTGCACCATTGCGGAACTCAAACAGAGGGCGCCGAGCAAGGCGGTGCGCCTCCAGGAGAGCGGCGGTCCGGGATCCGAAAATCCTTCCCGGAAGACCCGGCGCCGACAAGAGCAGGATGTCGCGGTCGTCCGCACGCGCGCGGCTGTAGCGCTCCAGACGGACCACCTTTCCAGGAGGGCCGCTTGCCTGCACGAAGTGACCCCGTTCCCATGACCAGCGGGTCATCAACTCGCGGTGCTCAATGGTTCGCTTTTCAGCCGGCCAGCATGCAGGCGCAATGGACGCGTCCACCGCTGCTTCAGTGCTGAAGGGAATATCAAGCAGGCGCGCCAGTTCTATCGGATCGATGTCCCTCACGGCGAGCACAGGGAGGGACCAGGCTCCCCGCACGCCCCCTCCGGCGAGTTGCGCACCCAACTTCGCCGAGACGTTGTTAAAGCGCTCCCGAACGATGAGTGGTGCTGCACCGTCGAGGACAGCGACCGCTTGCGTTCCTGCGGCGACTCCAACGATACTGGGTGGCCGCAAGTACCAGCGACGCCCCTTCCAACTCGTTAGCAGGCGCGGCTCAATCCATCCGGCGACCTGCAGGACGTGGAGCACGTCCCAAGGCCTCGGCGCGTCCGCGCCTCTCAGGACCTGCCGCACGAGCGTGATCAGGTCCGCCTCGGACCATCCGACGCGCCCACGCGCGTAGACCGCCTCAGTCAAGTCGATGAGTGCCGCGTCCGCTGCGGATTCGCATCGCGTTCCACTTAGCGGCTTTGCGTGAAGGGCCGCACCACGGCGAACAACCATGTCGATCTCCGGCTCAAGCCGAGAGGGATCACGATCCGGATCCGCGAGATGCTCGTGCTCTAGCGCACGGGCGTCAAAGCGTAGCACTCGCTCTACCTCTGGCGCCTCGCCGTATGGTCCGGCAGCCTCACTGGCGCTAACGCGCCACGCGCCGGTCACGAGACCCTTGGAAACGAGCGCCCAGGTATCTGGACTAATTGCCGACACGGAGATCTCCCCCTCAGCGCCGTCGAGAGGCTGCAGTTGGATCATTGAGCCAATCGTGGCTCGCACATGGGGGAGGAGGCGCGGGCGCCCGAGCAGAGCGCGTCCCGTCGGCACGCCACCGACTATCTCCAGGTCGGCCAACTCGTCCGCTCGATCAGCCGGCCGCTGCCGCACGAGGCCCAATAGCGCCTCCAGCGCGCCCGCCGAGAGCACACCGGAAATCTGCCAAGAGCTGCCTGCGGGACGCCAAACGACACGAGGGAAGGGAAGCCGCCGCGTAAGGTCGGTGCGTGCGATGGCGACCGCATCTCCTGAGAAAATCGCCGAAGGAGCAGCGAAGGACCAGCGGCCCCAGCCTTCCTCGACGAACACGAGAACGCCCAGGCGAACCGCTTCGACGATGTCGCGTGCTGCTGAGGACACTTCGTTCGGGACACGCGCTGGGAGGTCACGCACGCCCCCAAGCACCGCATCGATGCACCCTGCGAGCCGGACGACTTCCCTCTCGTCATCGGGACCTTCGCCAGCGCGCCGCGCCGTGAGCTCCAGTTCCAAGTCGGCGTCGTCGAGCCCGACCACAAGCAAGAGATCGATCTCGATCCCACAAACGTTGTGGACAAGTGACTCCCTAGTGGAGGCACGGAGGTCGCACAGGAGGCGCCAGAACCTGTGTTCTGAAAGGAGGCGCTCACCTCGCTGGAACCGCTCGCGGAAATCCCAGAAGGCGTCACGCATCGAGGCGGAGTAACCGTCGAACTCGATGGGATGTTGCAGCTTCGCGATCGCTGTCCGTGGCAGCAACAAGCTTGCTGGGCCGATGTGTGCGATCTCCCGGACGAGCCTGTCTCGGTCGCGCCAGGACGGGAAGGCAAGCCTTACGGAGTAGCCAATGAGGCGCATGTGCCCAGGGTTGGGGAGGACGATTCGCCGATACGGCTCCCCTTCCGAGCGACGTCTTTCACACCACGTCGCCAACCTGTTCCAAAGCTCGGGGAGACCCTCCAGCGCGGAAAGCGCCCCCCCCAGCTCAAGCAATCTACCAAGCCGAAGCCGGAAGTCGCGGATCGAAACGCCATCCTCGGACAGGGCTGGGACGAGAGTACTGAGAACCAAGTAACGAAAATAGCCTGGTGTTTCCCTTGTACGGGCCCTGGGAACGGCCACGCCGCGAAGCACGTCCCTTGTGGCAACCATGTCGTGGAAGCAGGCAAGGAAAGATCGCCTTGATGCCTCGGGAGTTATCGCATCCAGGCAGGTCGCCCGTGCGAGTTCGAGAGGTGTCGCATCGATTGAGCGGAGTGGGGCGCCACCGTATGGCCCGTCCGATCGCAGGTAATGGCGGACGAGGAGTTCCTCCCACGCTTCCTGGCCAAGCGCGAATTTAGGACCTGAGGCGCCCCCCACATGCGTGTCGAACAGCCTATCCCCCCAATCACCACTCATAATTTAAGTATAAATCTACCGCATTCATTTTGACACTCAGTAATATTATAATGTTTCTGATTTACTTACGTATAAATAAGGAATATGGTAGCGATTGGCCTAGTGTTTTCTGACCTAAATCTTCCGCTCGATCAAGCTTCCTGTCCTGGGTGGTCACCGAACGGACACTGCCTTGCAGCGACAGGGCTTGCGCGATGATCGGACTTCATCTGTGGGCGGGTTGCGTTGGTTGCAATCACGTCAGGCGTCTTCGCGGGACAAGGCAGTGCGCCGCTCAAGAATTGACGTGATACAGGCCTCCGACGCCGTGTGGAACGGCACGGTTGGCTCGGCAAGTGACCGAACCTCTAGCAATCTCGGTATGGCACCGACATAGGGATTACCCTCCATGACGGCGAGCCAGCCGGCAAGACCCTGCATACGGAGCGCATCCTCGGCTCTACGCACCTCATTTTCGGAGGGGTCAGAGGCACGGCCGAGCGTCACGTAGCGGCCGTCAGTACTGAGCACGATCCAGCGGCGCTCCCGCGATCTTTCCTTCGCCATCGGCATCCGCTTCTCCCTTGCTGACCGCTCGATTCTGCCACGGATCGCCACCTGCAAGCCACTTCACATTCCCTCAAACGCTTCTCGGAGTTGAAACACCGCCGCGTCAGAAGGAAAAAAGGCTGAGCTTTGGTGCTAACCTCAGGTGGTACCCGCGGCGAGAATCGCTCGAACACGTTGGTGGTGCTCTTCCATCCAATCGGCCAGACGCTGGATGCCGCGGAGACCCTCGTTGATCGCGGATCGCTGTGCTTCCAGCTTCTCCGGGTCAGGCACAATTGCAGGTGTCCTGATTCGGACCATCAAGCTGGCTCCAGCACGGACCACAAAGATCGAACCGTCGGTAGGCAACAGACCGGATGCATTCCGGAATGCGTCCTCATGACCACCGGCACCATCGAACTGAAGATTGACATACTTCATCGGCTCGCGCTCGTTACCGAATTCATGCTTGAGCCTGACCTTGACCGGCATGGTTGTCTGACCGGCAAAGCCATCGAAGAAACGCGTTACCGCCTGCTGTCCATCGGTCGACGGCCGCACGGTCAGCGAAGGCACGGCCTCTCGGGCGATTTCCGCGTAGGCCGTGGCGAAATCGCGTTTGCCGGCAATGGTGTTGGGTACCCAGCGTGACCCGGGCCGCTTGCCGCACAGCATATCGAGTAGCTCAGCCCGCACCTCCAGCCTCGCCCGCAGCTCGGGCTCGAGACCATCGCCTTGAAGCCGCAGCCGAAGGTATTCCGCGAAGCGTTCGACCGGAACGGTGGCATCGAAGTTGGTGTTGCCCCTCGACAGCAGGTTCGAGATGGGCGCCACGAGGATGCAGGCAGCTCGCCGGTTGCCGAACCTCTGTCGTAACGCCGCCACTTCGGCGGCATAGGACTCCGCTTGGCCGTCCTGAAAGCCATCGGTGACCTTGTTCTCGATCAATATGACGGCCAGCGCCTCTCCCGTTGGGCTGAGATACTCGACTTGGACGTCAGTCTGACGCCCATCCACTGTACGCCGCGACGATTTTCCCACCCGTGCGGTCGACCCGTCCGGTTCGGTGAAGGCATGCGTGAGCTGCGCGACCAGCCAGCGGCGGAGTGCGATGTCGGCCTGCAAGTCCTCGATAAGAAAGTGGTCAAGATCGCGCTCGCGCACGCGGTCGTCGAAAAACAGTGCTTCGCCCATGGCGGCCGTCATCCTGGTTAAAGCTCCGGATTGCCCCGGAAGAGGGTGGGTCAGCTGGTCCTGCAGGCCTGTCATGTGGTCGTTGGCTCGGGTCCGGGCCCGTCGGAAGGCTGGGTGGTGTCCGCTGCTTCCGCGGCGCTCCCCGCGGACCACCGCGCTGCGGCCTGATCGTGCATCTGCATTGCCTGAAGCCGTCGATCAGCGACGTAACCTTCGACGAGGGCCACAAGGTGGCGAGCCTCCCGCCGGAGCGCGAGGTCGACGCGCGGTCCTTCCGGGGCAACCAACGCGAGTTCCACCTGGGCGCCGATGCTGCCCTCGGGTGCCAGCGTCGGCATGTCCATCGGCTCGAAGGGGAGCCAGAAACGCCCCTCCTGCATCGGCTGGTTTGCCAGCAGCTCCTGGCAGGTTTTCGATGTGACCAGCCGCCAAGCCGCATAGCAGTGCTCCGGTTGCAGGGGCTGCCCGGTGTCCTCGAAATCGGACCAGGCAAGCAGATCGCGCCAGTCGCCACCGCCTGGCGGCTCCGCGCCGAGGTCGAGTTCACCCCGGTGCATCGTGCCGTCGACCTCAACCTCGACATCCCAGCCCGGCAGGTAGATCCAGGGACGGGACACCGCCAAGGGCCCGCCCTTGGTCTCGATACTGACCCGGGTACGGACTTCGAACAGGGCGGCTGCTTGTTCCGGTACGTCCGCCGGCCCGACCGCCAGCCGGAGCTCGCGCCAAACGCGTGCCCGTACCGTGAGCGGGGCCGGCTCGGCGCCTTCTTCCCGCTCCAGGGTCAAGGTGGCGCACGCGACGTCAGCGATGAGTTCATCGATCAGCCGAACCGAAGGAATTGGCGGGAATTCCTCGGACACCTCGAAGTTGCCGTGCAGTGGCCCGTGGGGAAGCAGCAGACCCTTATTGGGTTTGATCACATCATTCGCCAAGTCGTAGCAGCCGCGCGTCGACGTGATGCGGGCCAAATGCCCATGGAGGCCTGTCTCTCGGGTGACCCATGCCGCGATCTGCTGCATCCGGGCCGCCAACTCCTGCCAGCAATTGTCGGGGTCGGTCGACGCTGCCGTACGCGAGGCGACAAGATCACCCAGTTTTCGATCGACCGCGGTGTCACGGAATAGGCGGACCAGGATCTCCTGGCGTCCCCAGCCGGGACGTCCGTCCATCTCTTCGGTCAGGGCCTTGGCCACCGTCGCGTATCTGTCGGCATGCCGCTGCAGGTGCTTTCGGTGCAGGCGCGCCTGCTCCCTCTGCTCCTCGGCGCCAAGGCCTGTGGCCCGCGGCAAGGTGAGCTTGTAGAGGCGCTTCGAAGGATCACCGATCCCTTTCCCGCCCCAGACCCGTTCAGCAACCGACGAGCGGCGCACGTCGGCAAGCCGGCGTGCTTCATCAAGGAGATCGGTCAGGTTGCGCGCCACGCGCTCGGCGTCGTGCTCGGTTCGCAGCATGCCAGTGCTATCGATGGCTGCCTCGATCTCCCGGCATTCCCGGATAAGCCGGGCCTGTGCCGGTCCTTTTTCGGGCCGGACAACCGGATGGGAATGCTGGTGCCGGAGTTGGGTGACGTTGTTCATGGCGTTCACAGGCTCCGGCGTGTTGCGGTACGGATCGGCATCTGGCGGCGGTAGCGCCTTCCCCAGGCGCCCTTGGCGGGACGGATCACCGACGTCACCCCATTCCGCCCGATCAGGGCGACCAGGCGCGCGGCGCGGGCTGCGTCATCGGGAGCTGTGCCACCAGCGACGAGCGAAGCGGCGGCGCCAGGACTGAGACAAAGGGTTTCGCACCCATCGCCAGCCAGGAGTGCGCAGTCGGCGTGCTCCAGCAGCAGATCGAGGATGCGGGTCGGGACGCCACGTTGCCGCATGCGGGCGGTAGCGTGTCGAGTGAGGGAGAGGCGGTCTGGTCCAAGGTTCATGGTCGGGCTCCGTCGACGACCCGAGTATGTCCGTTCCTGAACCGATACATACCTCTCTATTGGAGAAAAATTCTAAGAAAAACCAGAGAATTTTTTTCAGATAAATCGGAGATATTAGGTCTGAACCACACCGGTTCCGCCAGAGACTATTGACGTAGGGTCAGGCTGTCGAAGTGAGTTCCCTGCTTTCGGTATGGCGGTGCACCTTGACGATCAGCATCCGGCCGTCCCTGTCCCGCGCCGCCTCGATCACCCACACCACCGCCTAGGCGCGATTGACAGGCTTGCCTGCCAGCCAGTTCAACCTTGGAGGAACAACCTCCTGGCAACGACACCTAGGACTGCATCTCCTGCAAGCCGCGGTTTCAGGCGCTCAAGATGCAGGGTCACGGAGTTGTACCAGTTGGGCCTTGCTACAGCAGCGTGGTCTGCGGTCGCTGCAGCGCGCTGGCTGATTTCCGTCGGGGAAGGGCGGGCGGCAGGAGCGTGGACCGCTTGGCCGCCTCCTCAGGGCCGGCGTAGCCATCATCGGCGATCAGCCGCAACTGGGCCGCAACTCCAGCAGCGGCCTCGGCCGGCAGCTCCAGCGGTACCGGCCAGAAGCACTCGACCTTGTCGTCGCCCCGCAGCGCCAGGAACACCACCCGCTCGACCCGGCCAGTGCCATCGGTCTCGATCGCCAAGCGGAAGGCCAAGCCTTCGGCCGCGGTCTCGCCCAAGGCCAGGGAGAGCTGCTGGACCTCCATCTCCTGGCGCTTGAGTGTCCGCTCGGTCGGCTCGTCGGCGGCGCCGCGGTAGAAGCGCACCGGGACGCCATTGCCGTTGCCACCGATGACGAAGACGAAGTGGGCGCTGTCGTCCAGCACCTCCAGCCAGGGATAGTCGCCGGAGGCGGCGGCGCGCTGCAGCCGGTTGCGGCCGAAGGCGAAGGCGCGGCAGCCGACCGACCAGGGGTCGTCGCCCATTTCGTAGCTGGCCAGGGCCAGGGCGTCGCGGCGGGCATTGGCCAGCATGCGGGTACAAAGCCGCAGCCGCTCCTCGGTCAGGGCGGGATGGAAGTCCCACGGCAGACGGGCAGGGGGCGGCAAAGGCGGTTCGACATGCTCCATGGCCCACCCTACCAGGATGGGGCCAGTCGCTGCCAAACAGGTTGCGGGCTGGTGCAGGTCCGGAGGTCGCGGTATCCCGGCTGATCTATGCAGGCCGCAGCGCGAGCTCGGCGTTTCATTCCGTAATCGACCAAGAGACTCCTGGCCGGCATACTCCGGCGATGTATCCCCTGACGGACTTGACGCTGTCGCTCCCGGACCTGGCCATGCACTGGCAGCGGAGCCTCGCCGAGCGGCCACCAATCGCGGAGTTGGAGATCCGGCTGCTGCACGCGTTTTGGCAGGGCACCCTGGTGATGACGCTGCCCGGTGTTCCTGAGGCCCGGCACCTCGACCCACGTGTCAGGGTGTTGAACCTTTGCCGGCATGTGTCGCAGGACGCTGGCCTGGTCGTCGTGGAGCGGCCGGCGGACCTGCCCGCCGAGACCACGGTCGAGCATGCTGACGGCTCGCTCACCTTCGACGCACGACAACAGATCGTCTGGCCCCGCGATGCCGCACAGCAGACCCCGGCCCTGCTGGCGGCGGCCTGTGCGGTGCTGAGCC
>JAQGNM010000297.1 GCA_028291845.1 Massilia sp.
ACCAGAATCGCCGGCGACATCAAGGTGGCCAACGCCGGCGACACGCAAATGCTGATCGCCACCCTGGCCGACCGCGTGGCCGGCCGGAGCTTGAAACTCGACGCCAGAGCCGCGCTGGAAAACAATGTGCTCACCATCGAGCAGGCCAGGCTGACGGCCGGCCGCGGTACGGTCGACGTCAAGGGGTCCGCCAGTCTGACGGCCGAGCGCAAATTCAAGATCGACGCCAGCGCCAGCCGTTTTGACCCGGCCGCATTCGGCGATTATCCGGCTGCCGACCTCAACGCCGACGTGCACGCGGCCGGCCAGCTCAATCCCGCCTTGAGCGTGGCGGCCGATTTCACGGTGCGGCCAAGCCGCCTGTTCAACCAGCCCTTGTCGGGCAAAGGCAGTCTGGCGGCCGACCTCGCGGCCGACGCCGCCCGCATCAGCAAAGTCGACGCCAACCTGACGCTCGGCCGCAACACGGTCGATGTCAAAGGCGCGTTCGGCGCCGCCGGCGACAAGCTGGCCTGGAACATCGACGGCAAGGATCTGTCGGCGGCACGCAGCGATTTGTATGGCGCCGTCAAAGCCAACGGCGTCGTCAGCGGCACCATGGCGGCCCCGCGCACCACCTTCGTGGCCGACGCCAATGGCCTCGGCTGGGTGGCGGCAACCAGAAAAGTGGAAAACGGCAGCCTGCACGCCAGCGGCGAAGCGGCCTTGTTACCGATCGCGCCCGGGGCTAAAAATGGCGCCCGCTCGGTCGACATCAAAGCCAGCGGTACCGCCCGCAAATTCAATCCGGCCGCCTTCGGCTCGCCCCTGCCCGGCAGCATCAACGGCGATTTTGCCGTTAACGGCCGCGCCGGCGCCGAGCTGCGCGGCGCGCTCGACCTGAAAATCATCGACTCGACCCTGTCGAACGCGCCATTCTGGGGCACGGCGAAGATCAACGCCGACCAGCGTCACGTCGGCAACGCCGACGTCGACCTGCACCTCGGCCCCAACGTCCTGGCGGCCAAGGGCGCGTTCGGCGCGCAGGGCGATGTGCTGGACTGGCGGCTCGATGCCGGCACGCTCGGCGTGCTGGGCCCCGGCTACGGCGGCGCCCTGCGCGGCTCGGGCAGCGTGTCCGGCACCCTGCAGGCGCCTTCGCTAAAACTGGCGATGGCCGGCGAAAACGTGCGCCTGATGGGCAAAGTAAGCGTGAAGAGTATCAAGGCCACGGCCAGCGTCGGCAACGGCAAAGGTGCGGCCGACCCGGTGGCGAGCGACATCGAGATCATCGACTTTGCCAGCGGCGAGACGCGCATTGCCAGCGCGCGATTGCAAACCGGCGGCACGCGCGGCGCCCACACGCTCAATTTGAGCGCGCGCGCCGACAGTTTCGACGCCTCGGTGGCCGCGCACGGCGGATGGAACAACAACGTCTGGTCCGGCGTCATCGACCAGCTGCAAAACAAGGGCAGGTATGCCATGACCCTGGCGGCGCCGGCGCCATTGAAACTGGCGGCGCCTGCCGGCAGCGGCCTCGGTGGGCTGGCCAAGCCCGAGCTGGTCGACTTGTCGAATGCCGTCATCAAGCTGCCGCAGGGCAGCGTGACGATCCAGTCGCTGAATAAAAACGGCGCGCGCTGGGTCAGCCGCGGCAACGCCACCGGTGTGCCCTTGAATTACCTGACGCAGTTCTCGCAAGGCATGCGCGACAACCTCGCCGGCGACCTCACCCTGGGCGCCGACTGGGCGCTCGACATGAGCGCGCCGGCCAAGGCCGGCCTGGCGCCGGCGATGAGCGGCGGCTTGCACGTGTTCCGCGAAAAGGGCGACCTGGTCGCCGGCAGCGAAGTGCCGGTGGTGCTGGGCCTGCGCACGCTCGACGCGCGCGCCGACGTCGCCAACGGCGCGCTGCGCATGCAGGTGAACGTCGACGGCAGCAAACTGGGCCGCGCCCAGGTCGACGCCACCGCCGGCATGCTGGGCGGCCGCCTCGGCAACGACAGCCCGCTGCGTATGCAAGCATCGGCCGACATGGGCTCGATCGCCTGGATGGCGCCATTGACGGGCCAGCCGGCGCTGGAAATGGACGGCGCCCTGAAACTCAATCTGAGCGGTGCCGGCACGGTCGGCGCGCCCACCCTCAACGGCAACGTCAACGGCGACAATCTCGCCGTGCGCTGGGCCGACCAGGGCGTCAAGCTGAGAAACGGCCAGCTGCGCGCGCAACTGGCGGGCGACCAGCTGGTACTGCAACGCTTGAGTTTCGACGGCCAGCAGGGCCGCGCGGTGGCCGACGGCGCGGTGCGTTTTTCGGGCGGCGAAGCGACCATGAATTTGAAACTGGTGGCCGACAAGCTCGAAGTACTGTCGCGCCCCGACCGCACGGTCGTCATCACCGGCCAAAGCACCCTGGTGCGCGACGCCAAGCATTTTGAATTGACCGGCAAATTCAAGGCCGACCGCGCGCTGGTCGAACTGGCGCCGCAAGGCAGGCCGACCTTGTCCGACGACGTCATCGTCATCGGCCGCGACAAGAAGGGCCTGGTGGCCAAGGAGGCGGCGCCGTCGATGCCGCTGTCGGTCGACCTGGAAGCGGACCTGGGCGACTCGTTCCGCCTGCGCGGCATGGGCGCCGACGCCCTGCTGGGCGGCGCCGTGCGGGTGCGGGTGGCGGGCGGACGCGCGCCGCGCATCAACGGCACCATCCGCGTCATCGAGGGCAATTACGCCGCCTACGGCCAGAAGCTGTCGATCGAACGGGGCGTCATCACTTTTAATGGGCCCTACGACAATCCCGGCCTGAACATCCTCGCCGTGCGCAAGCGCCCCGAGGGCGAGCAGCTCACCGAGACCAACGTCGAAGCGGGCGTGGAAGTACGCGGCAGCGCGCTGGCGCCGGCCGCCAAGCTGGTATCGACACCGAACGTGCCTGACAGCGAAAAGCTGGCCTGGCTGGTGCTCGGCCACGGCCTCGAAGGCACCTCCGGCAACGAGACCGGCGTGCTGTCGGCCGCCGCCGGCGCCCTGCTGGGCGGCAGCGGCAAGAGCGGCGGCTTTCAATCGCGCCTGGCCAATTCGCTGGGCGTCGATGAACTGGGCGTGTCGCAAGCCAAGGGACTGGAAAGCACCGTGGTCACGGTCGGCAAAAAAATCTCGTCGCGCACCTACCTCAGTTTCGAGCAGGGCGCCTCGACCGCGACCAGCCTGGTCAAGCTGCGCTATAAACTCAACCCACGCGTGTCCTTGCAGCTGCAGGCGGGGACCAATACGGCCTTCGATGTGCTGTATTCGTGGGCCTTCGATTGACCGGCTGACGGTTCACTAGCCGTCAGCAGCTTCGCTAACATTGCTCAAGCCTAGCTGACAGCGGCCTGATAGCGCCACTCCTGCGTCTGTCCGCCGTAGCCATAGGCAGCCGCCCTGACATCCTGCACGTAGATGTAGCTTTCCTCGTGCAGATTGCCCAGCAGTTTCGCAAAGGCGTCGAACGCCGCGCGGATGTATTCGGCCTTCTCGGCCTTGGTATTGGTCTCGTCGGTGATCTTGATATCGAAATACACGCTGCTCTTGCCCTGCGCGGCCAGCGAGGCGCCGCCGACGATCCAGTCGTCGGGGTCGACGTAGTCGATGGCGATCGCCGTCACCGCGGGATCCTTGTGCAGGATGCGGCTGGTCAGTTCGAGCAGGATGGCTGCGATATCGGCGCTCAGTTCCGGCGATTTTTTCGCGCTGACTTTCACGTTGAGGATGGGCATATGAACTCCTTTTTGGTTAGCTATGCAACTATATAAATAAAAAAATTTTACTCCAGGGCCGTACGCACTTGCTTGATCTTCGATACCGTAGCGGCAAATTCGCCGCCGCCCAGCACCTGTTGCAGGCGGGCGGTGACGGCCGCGCTGGCGCGGTCGAGCTCCGCGTGGATGGCCAGCGCGCGCGCGGTGGGGTAAATGGACTTTTCCCTGCCGTCGCCAGGGCCGGGGTGGCGCTCGACATAGCCCTTGGCCGCTAAAAAATCGAGCGCGCGCGTGGCGGTCGATTTGGCGATCGACAGCGTGTCGGACAGCTCGCGCTGCAACAGCCCCGGCCGCGCCAGCACCGCGCGCAGCATGAAGGCCTGCGGCGGCGTCAAGCCAAAAGTGGCAAACGCGCCCGACCATTCCTGCTCGAGGCGGCGCGCCAGCGCGGAGGTGTTGAAATAAAGGCAGTGATCGAACATGCAGCAAGTGTAGGGGATATTGGTTCGCTATGCAACCAATATCGTCTTGCGCACCGTTCAGGCGGCCGCCGGCGCCGCCGTCCCTAGCATCGGCCAGATCGCGCGTGCGCGCGCCGCGGCGCCCTTGCCGCTACACTGAGCCATTCTTCAACGGCCTTTGCGCCATCCACCTGCTTACCCACCGTGCGTATCTCCATCGGCTTGCGTCTGTTCGTGTCGGTCTTGCTGGCCATCTTCGGCGTGGTCGCCACCGCCGTTGTGCTGATGCGCGAGAACGTCAACCGCGGCGTCGGCGAGTACGCCCTGAACGTGGAACTGGACCGCCTCGACGGCCTGGCCGGGACGGTCGAAGCGAGCTACGCGCGCCAGGGCTGGTCGTTCCTGCCGGCGGGCGCGGCGGCGCGCAGGCAGTGGCCGGGCCAGGACGAGCGCAGCGGCGCCGCCCCATCACCACCCCCGGCACCGCCAGCCCCCCCTGCTCCGCCCGATGGCGGGCCGGATAACCCGCGCCGCCGCGTCACCCTGCTCGACGCCGGCGGCGCCTACCTGGCCGGCCGTCCACCCGGCGCCGAAACCAGCGTGCGCCGCACCTTGTACGGCCAGGGCAAGCCGATCGGCTACCTGGCCCTGAGCCGGCCGCCGCGTCCGCCCGACCCGCTGGCCCGGGCATTTTTGCAAAAGCTGAACGACAATTTGCTCACCATCATATTGGCCAGCCTGGCGCTGAGCGCCATCGCCGCCACCCTGCTGGCCGCCAATTTCAAAAAGCCCATCGGCAGCCTGGCCCGAGGCGCCGATGCGCTGGCCGCCGGCCGCTACGACATGCGCCTGCCGGCGCAGCGCGGCGACGAACTGGGCGACCTGGCGCGCAGTTTCAACCAACTGGCGGCGCGCCTGGACGAGGCCGAAACCACGCGCCGCAAATGGGTGGCCGACACCTCGCACGAGCTGCGTACGCCGCTCTCCGTGCTGCGCGCCCAGCTGGAATCGGTGCAGGACGGCGTGCGCCCGCCGGACGCCGCCAACATCGCCGCCATGCTGCGCCAGGTGCTGGCCTTGAACGGCCTGGTCGACCAGCTGTACACCCTCGCCAAAAGCGACGTGGGCGAACCGGGCTACCAGTTCGCACCGCTCGATGTATGGGCGCTGGCGCTGGACGAAGCGCAAGCGTTCGGCGCCAGGCTGGCGGCCGCGCAGCTGCGCCTTGAAGTCGGCGCCGGCACGCCAATGCCGCTGGTGGCGGGCGACGCCGGCGCGTTGCGCCAGGTGCTGGCCAACCTGCTCGAAAACTGCGTCCGCTACAGCGCCGCCGGCGGCGTGATCCGGATCCATGGCGCGGCGGTCGGCGCCGACGCCGTCATCACGGTCGAGGACAGTGCCCCAGGCGTGAGCGACGCCGACCTGCCGCATTTGGCGCAGCGCTTCTTCCGCGTCGAGCAATCGCGCAGCCGCGCCACCGGCGGCGCCGGCCTGGGTCTGGCGCTGTGCCGGCGCATCGTCGACGATCACGGCGGACAGTTGACCTTCGACCGTTCCCCGCTGGGCGGGCTGCGCGTCACCGTGCGCCTGCCGGGAGTGAGCGCATGAGCGCGCGCATCATGATCGTCGAGGACGAAAGTGAGCTGGCGGCGCTGGTGGCCGAGTACGTGCAGGCGGCCGGATGGACGGCGCAGGTGTTCGCCGACGGCGCCGAGGCGCTGGCGGCGCTGCGCGGGGAGGCGCCCGATCTGCTGGTGCTGGACCTGATGCTGCCTAGCCTGGACGGCTTGTCGGTGTGCCGCGCGGTGCGGGCTTTTTCGCAGCTGCCGATCATCATGGTGACGGCCAGGGTGGAGGAAATCGACCGCTTGCTGGGCCTGGAAACGGGCGCCGATGACTACCTGTGCAAGCCATTCAGCCCGCGCGAACTGGTGGCGCGCATCAAGGCGCTGCTGCGCCGCGCCGGCTACCGCGCGCCGGCGCTGGTGGTCGACGAGGACGGACAGCGCGTGCTGGCGCACGGCGCCGACCTGAACCTGACGCCGACCGAATTCGCCCTGCTGGCTGCGATGACGCGTCGCCCGGGCCAGGTGTTTTCGCGCGCCAGCCTGCTCGACCTGGCGGCGCAGGACAATCTCGACGTGGCCGACCGCGCCGTCGACAGCCATATCAAGAACCTGCGCCGAAAGCTGGCAGCGGCGTTTCCGGGCGACGAGCCGATCGCCTCGGTCTACGGGCTCGGGTACCGCCTCGACGTGTGAAACGCGCCGGGCCTCCACGGTTTCTCCACAATTGGTCGCGATACTGAGGTTTCTTAACCAAGGAGAAGCATCATGAAAAACCTGTCACTGCTGTTGAGCACCCTGATCCTCGCCGCTGGCGCCGCCCAAGCCCAGCAAGCCGC
>JAQGNM010000319.1 GCA_028291845.1 Massilia sp.
ACCGGGGTTCCGGGGGTCGCTCAGGCTGCGCCCTCGCGCCCCGGAATGACAGCGGACTTACTCAGGACGGCTTCGTTCGATGTTCGCGTCGGCGCCCTTGTGCAGCAGATCAAGGCCGACGGCGCGGCCAAGTTCGCGGGGGCGGTCGGCGGGGCCGGTGCCGGATACTTCGATGAAGCTGCCACCGCCCTCGTCCAGCACCGAGGCGGTCAGGGTCATTTCGCCATCGGCGATCGTCGAATAGGCCGCGATCGGCGAGTTGCATTGGCCGTTCAGCACCCACAGCACCTCGCGCTCGGCATCGCACGACAGATGAGCCGCGGGATCGTCGATCAACGCCAGATATTTGCGCGTCTGCCAGTCGTTGACGCAGCACTCCACCGCGACGATGCCCTGCCCTGCCGCGGGCAGCATTTCCAGCGGCGAGAAATCACAGGCGATGCGCTGCGCGAGGCCGACGCGCTCCAGGCCGGAACGCGCCATGATCAGCGCGTCCGCCGGGCCGACCTCGCCGCCCCCGGGCAGCCGCTGCATCTCGCGATTGTCAAGTTTGCGCACCCTTGTGTCAGCGGCGCCGCGGTAGTGAATCACCTCGATGGCAGGAAACAGCTTGCGCGCATAGGCCGCGCGTCGCACCGCATTGGTGCCGATCTTGAACCCGGCGCCATCGCTGCGCCTTAGATCATCCATGGAAACGCCGTCGCGCAGCACCAGCGCATCGCCGGGCGGGTCACGCGACAATGCCGCGCCGATCACCAGGCCGGGTGTGTCCTCGTTGCCCGGCATGTCCTTCAGCGAATGCATGGCGGCATGAAGCTTGCCGGCGCGCATGGCGTTGCGGATTTCGCCGACGAACGCTCCGCCCTTGCCGCCATGGCGCAACAGGTTGCTGGTCTGGTCGCGGTCGCCGACCGGCTCGAACTTGACGATTTCCACGTCCAGTTCGGGCGCGGCGGCCATGAGCCGACGCGCGATCTCCTCGGTCTGGGCCATGGCCATGGTGCTTTTCCGCGTGCCGATACGCAATACAACTGTCACCCAGCACGCTCCATCCCGGCCACGCGATCCGCGGCAAATCCTGGCGCCAGATTAAAGCCAGCCGGAGCCGGAAAGCAACGGAGGCGGGCCTGCGTCATCTGGAACAGTCGTTTCGGCTTCTATCGGCGGTTGCGCAATGCTAGTCAGAATGGACGCCGGAGCATGCCGGCCGCAGCAGATTGGGGCCGCCGTGAGTGCAGACGTCCTTATCGGTGATGGCGACAGCGCACGCCTGGTGCCGCACCCGCTGCGTTCGGCGATCCTTGGCGAGGTCCACGCCCGGCCGTTTACCGCCATCGAAGTCCCCGCCCGCCAGATTCATTTTGCTTTCGACACCTCCGGGCCGCAGGCCCAGGCCGACCGCGCCAACCTCGTCAAGTTCTGCGAGTCCCGCGGTCTGCTGCCGCCGGCCGCCAACGAGAAGCATCACCGCGCGCCGTTCGGCAGCATTATCCTGCGCTGGGAGCAACATTCCGAATTCACCACCTACACCTGGGAGATGCGCTCCGATCCCGGCGGCCTGCCATTTTACCCCGATGCCGCCGCGCTGGCCGCGCCGATGAAGCTGCTGCCGCAGCCAGGGCCGTTGCTGGTGGCCATCGACCTGCATGTGCTGGCAGAGGACGGCGTTCGCACAGCGCCGGAAAGGCTGTTCGACCGCACCAGCCTGGCCGTGGCGGAGAATTCCGACGGTCAGGCGGTCTATGCCACGGATTTCCAGCCGGGCCCGTCGGGCTTCGTGCGCATCCTGCTGATCGACCGTGGCATGCCGGCCGAGCGCGCCGGCGCGCTGGCGCAAAGGGTAATCGAGCTCGAAACCTACCGCACGCTGGCGCTGCTTGGCCTGCCCGAGGCGCAGCGGCTGGCGCCCTCCATCGGCGCCAGCGAGCAGCGGCTCGCCGAGGTCACCGAAGAAATGCGGCGGCCAGGCGATCTCGCCGGCAACCACCGCCTTCTCGACGAGCTGACGGCACTTGCCGCCGACGTCGAGGCAGACGCGGCGGCCAGCGCGTTCCGATTCGGCGCCACCCGGGCCTACGAGGACATTGTCACCCAGAGGCTCCAGACCCTGGGCGAGCGCAAGGTCGGCGGCCTGCCGACCTGGTCCTCGTTCCTGGCCCGCCGCATGAAGCCAGCCTTGCGCACTTGCGTCACCATAGAGAACCGCCAGGCCAATCTGTCGCTCAAACTGGCGCGTGCCGCCAACCTTCTGCGCACCCGGGTCGATGTCGAACTGGAGCAGCAGAACCAGGAACTGCTGAAATCGATGAACGCCCGAACCCGGCTGCAGCTGCGGCTGCAGACCACGGTGGAAGGCCTGTCCACGGCGGCGATCACCTATTACGTAGTCAGCCTGTTCGGCTACCTGGCCAAGGCCGCCCACGACGGCGGGCTCCCGGTCGAGCCGGCGATCGCGACCGCGGCATTCGTGCCGGTGGCCGCCCTAGCGATCTGGTGGACGGTGCGGCGCATCCGCCGCAAACACGTCACGGACGAGGACTAGGAGAACACTCGAACCGCTTTGGCCGTCGCGATGGCCGCGGCGGCTCGAGAGGAGGACGACAATGTTCAAGCCTGTGCGCATCGAGCCTGCCGCGGGTCAGGAATCGGTTTGGGATTATCCGCGCCCGCCGCGTCTCGAGGCGGTGTCCCTGCGGTTGCGGGTGATGTTCGGCGGCGAGGCGATCGCCGATACGACCGAGGCGTACCGCGTGCTGGAGACCAGCCACCCGCCGGTCTACTACATCGCGCCGGTACACGTCGCGATGCAGTATCTGTCAAAGGCGCCGGGCCAGTCATGGTGCGAATTCAAGGGCCACGCCGCCTACTGGTCGCTGCAGGCCGGCGGACGGCGCGTCGAGAACGTGGCGTGGAGCTATCCAAGGCCGACGCCGGCCTTTGCAGCCATCGCAGGCCATCTCGCCTTTTACGCCTCGAAGGTCGACGAATGCTGGGTCGGCGACGAACTGGTGCAGCCGCAGCAGGGCGACTTCTACGGCGGCTGGATCACCACCAGGATCGGCGGCCCGTTCAAGGGCGGCGACGGCAGCCGCGGCTGGTAGGCCGCGGACTCGGTCGGTCATTTGGCGCGCGGTGCGCCGACCCAGCTGTCGGACGCAAATGGACCGGCGGTCCGGCGCACGATGACGTTGACGATGGCCGCCACGACGATGTTTGCAAGCAGCGCGATCAGACCGACATAGGCGGTCGCCGAAAAGCTGCCCACCGAGATCAGGTGCAGCGGCTTCAACCCATCCATCCAGGTCAGGTAGGTGCCGCCGAACAGTCCCGTCGCCCAGCCCGCCAGCAGCGCCGGCGCGGTGAACCAGCGGGTGAACAGGCCGAAGATCAGCGCTGGCAGCGTTTGCAGGATCCACAACCCGCCGAGCAGCTGCAGGTCGAGGGCGAACTGCGTCGGCAGGTAGATGATGACCAGCAGCGCGCCGACCTTCACCACCAGCGAGGCGATCTTGGCTACCGCCGCCTCGCCAGCATGGGTCACTTCCGGATTGACATAGGCCTTCCAGAAATTGCGCGTGAACAGGTTGGCGGCCCCGATGCTCATCACCGCCGCCGGCACCAAAGCGCCGATTGCGATCGCCGCAAAGGCAAAGCCGGCGAACCAGCCCGGGAAGAGATTCTGGAACAGCGCCGGCACCACGTCATTGTTGCTGGCGAGCTTCAGATGCGCCGCGTGGCCCATGTAGCCGAGCAGTGCCAGCAGGCCGAGCATCAACGTATAGGCCGGCAGCAGCACCGCGTTCTTGCGGATCGTGGTGGCGCTCTTGCTGGCAAAGATGCCCGTCAGCGTGTGCGGGTACATGAAGGCCGCGAGCGCCGAGCCCAGCGCCAGCGTGGCGTAGGCGACGTATTGCGACGGCTGCAGCAAAATGCTGCCGGAGCCCTTGGCCTTGAACGCCTCGTCTGCCGCGGTGAACACCGCGGCATAGCCGCCGAGCTTGCCGGGGATGTAACTTACCGCCGCGATCACGGCGATGTAGATCATGATGTCCTTGACGAAGGCGATCAGCGCCGGCGCGCGCAGGCCGGACGAATAGGTGTACAGCGCCAGCACCAGGAAGGCGGCGATCAGCGGCCACTCGCCTTCGAAGCCGAGTGCCTTCACCGCTGCGGCCATGCCGATCAGCTGCAGCGCGATGTACGGCATGGTGGCGACGACGCCGGTGATGGCGACGGCGGCTTCCAGCGTGCGCGAGCCGTAGCGGCCGTGCACGACGTCGGCCGCAGTGACGTAGCCGTTGTCCTTGGCGACCTGCCACAGCTTCGGCATCACCATGAAGACGAAGGGATAGACCAGAATCGTGTAGGGCAGCGCGAAGAAGCCGTAGGCGCCGACCGAGTACACCAGAGACGGCACCGCGATCACGGTGTAGGCGGTATAGAAGTCGCCGCCGACCAGGAACCAGGTGATCCAGGTGCCGAACTGGCGGCCGCCCAGACCCCATTCGTCGAGGCTGGCAAGATTCTTCGGCCGCTTCCAGCGCGCCGCGACGAAGCCCATCACGGTGACGAGGGCGAAGAAGAAAAGAAAGACGACGAGCGCGGGAATATCGAGTTCAGTCTTCATGGGGATAGGTCCGGTAGGCGAGCCAGGTCAGCACGGCCGTCAACGGAACCCATGCAAGCTGATACCAATAGAAGAACGGAAATCCGAACAGCATCGGATCCTTGAAATTGTAGAATGGAATCCACAGCAGGCCAACGAACGGCACCAGCAGTAGCCAGAGAAAATGACGATTCATCAAAGTTCCCGGTGATGCATGCAGCACTTCTGCATCAAGACGGAGGGCAGGCACGCAAGCTAAAGCCTGCAGCGGACGGCCTCTTTAGAAGCGGCGCGTGAGCATGTAAACCGATGAACCGTCAAATTGACGCAGGGCTGCCACCGTGTGGTCGGCAAAAATGCGGGCACACGAATGCGTGAAGACTTTACTCAAAGTAGCAAAGGTTAGTTTCAGCTATCAGTTCGTTATTGCGAGGAGCGAAGCGACGCCGCAATCGAGGGAACCACGGGCTCGGCAAGAACTGGATTGCTTCGTCGCTTCGCTCCTCGCAATGACGGCGGTGAGAATGGCGATTTATCTCAGGCCGAAGACCCTCAGCGTCCGCCGAACTTGGTATCGCCGAACAGCGCCTTCTGCGTCGAAGGCTGCGAGCGCCAGTATTGCGGCGGGGCATCCACCGTGCCGCCGAGTTCAGCGGCGGCATGCCAGGGCCAGCGCGGGTCGTAGAGCAGCCCGCGCGCAATGGCGACGATGTCGGCCTTGCCGGAGGCCACGAT
>JAQGNM010000322.1 GCA_028291845.1 Massilia sp.
GGCCCGACCCGGACGGCGGCGCCACCGTGCACTTCGCCGGCATCGGCAATATCGCCGCCTGCCTGATCGGCGTGGGCAAGCGCCGCCAGATGGTTTCGCATAACGGCATCGTCGGCCACAACGTGCGCAAGGTGCAGGAATTCGCGCACCCGTGCGAGGCCGGCAGCCTGTTCATCATGCACTCGGACGGCCTGTCGTCGCAATGGGACCTGGACGCCCATCCGGGCCTGGAAGCCTGCCATCCGCTGGTGATCGCCGCGGTCCTGCTGCGCGACTATGCGCGTGCGCGCGACGACGCCAGCGTGATGGTGCTGCGCTACAGCGGCGGCGCCTGACCCGGAGCCTTGCGACGATGCCGACCACGCGCCTGCTCAACTTCGCCATCGAGGGACCGGCCGATGTCGTCACGGTGCGCCAGCGCGCGCGCCAGCTGTCGGTGATGCTCGGCTTTTCGCAGCAGGAGCAGGTGCGCATCGCCACCGCGGTGTCGGAACTGGCGCGCTGCGTGTGCCGCCGCGTGTATGGCGGACGGGCGCTGTTCGCCTTCGAGGCCGAGGGGCGCGGGCGCAGCCTGGCGGTGACGATCCGCGACAACGGCGGCGCCGAAAAGTCGGCCAACGTCCGCGCCGGCGAGCAGCGGCCGCCAGCGGTGGATTCGAACGAGAGCGCGCGCCAGCTCGACATCGCCATCGTCACCGCGCAGCGCCTGATGGACCGCTGCGAAGTGAGCCGCCAGAGCGACCATGCGCTGACGGTGACGATGAGCAAGCAACTGGCGGCGGCGCAGAGCGTCGACCAGGTGGCGCTGGCGCAGCTGGCCGAGCAGCTGGCGCAGGCGCCGGCCGCCGACAGCTTCGTCGAGGCCCAGCAGCAGAACCACGAACTGGCCGCGGCCCTGGCCGAGCTGCGCGAGCTCCAGGACGATTTGTTGGCGCTCACCCGCGAGCTCGAGGACACCAACCGCGGCGTGGTGGCGCTGTACGCCGAGATCGAGGAAAAGGCGGAAAAGATCCGCAAGGCCGACGAAATGAAGTCGCGCTTTCTGTCCAATACGAGCCATGAACTGCGCACCCCGCTGTCGTCGATCCGCGCCCTGACCCAGCTGCTGCTCGACCGCATGGACGGCGAGCTGTCGGTCGAGCAGGAGCGCCAGATCATGTTCATCGCCAGCGCCGCCAACGACTTGTCGAACCTGGTCAACGACCTGCTCGACCTGGCCAAGATCGAAGCGGGCAAGGTCAACATCAGCGTCGCCCCGATCGACGTCGGCGCCTTGTTCGGCGCGCTGCGCGCGATGCTGCGCCCGCTGGCGCAAAACCCGGCGATCGTCCTGCACTTCATCGAACCGGAGCCGCCCGTCGACTTCGATTCGGACGAGCCGAAGGTGGCGCTGATCCTGCGTAATTTCGTCTCCAACGCGCTCAAGTTCACCGAGGCCGGCAGCGTCACCGTCGCGCTGGCGCCGCACCCCGACCCGGCCATGCTGCGTTTCGACGTCACCGACACCGGCATCGGCATCGCGCCGCAGCACCTGCACCTGATTTTCGAGGAGTTCAGCCAGATCGAGCACCCCCTGCAGCGCGGCGTCAAGGGCACCGGCCTGGGCCTGCCGCTGTGCCGCAAGTTCGCCACCCTGCTGGGCGGCGAGGTGCAGGTGGCCAGCACGCCCGGCGCCGGCTCGACCTTCAGTCTGATCCTTCCCCGCCACCTTTCGTTTTCCGTTTCCGCCTCCGAAATGGCCCCAGCATGAACCAGCAGACCGTGATCCTCAACGTCGACGACAACGACGGCGCCCGCTACGTCAAGAGCCGCATCCTGATGGGCGCGGGCTTCCATGTCGAGGAGGCGGCCAACGGCACCGACGCCCTCGAAAAAGTGGCGCAGCTGCTGCCGGCGCTGGTGCTGCTCGACGTCAAACTGCCCGACATCAACGGCATCGAGGTATGCCGCCGCATCAAGGCCGATCCGGCCACCGCCAACGTGCTGGTGCTGCAAACCTCGGCGGCGCTGACCGGGCGCGAAGACAAGATCCGCGGCCTCGAGGGCGGCGCCGACAATTACCTGGCCGCCCCCATCGAAGCCGACGAGCTGGTGGCCAACGTGCGCGCCTTGTTGCGCCTGCAGCAAACCCGTTTCGACCTGGCCAACAGCGAAGAACGCTTTCGCCAGCTGGCCGAAAACATCGACGACGTGTTCTGGATGTTCAATCTCGACGACGGCGCCCTGCTGTACGTGAGCGACGCCTACAGCCGTATCTGGGGACGGCCGAGCGCCGCCCTGGCGCAGCATCCCGACGACTGGATCGCCAGCATTCATCCGCACGACCGGCCGTCGCTGGCGCAGCGCTGGAACGCGCTGATGGCGCTGGCGCCGTACGACGAGGAGTACCGGGTGGTGGGAGCCAACGGCGCCCTGCGCTGGGTGCGCGACCGCGCCTTCCTGGTGCGCGACGCGCGCGAGCAGCCGTACCGCATCGCCCGCATCACCAGCGACATCACCGGCCGCAAGGAACTCGAGAGCCGCCTGCGCGTGGCCGACGACAACAAGAACAATTTTCTGGCCACCCTGGCGCACGAACTGCGCAATCCCCTCAGCCCGATCCGCACCGCGGTCGAACTGCTCGGCCGCCCGGAAGGCGACGAGCTACAAGGCCACAGCGCCGCCGAAGTGCACGCCAGGGCGCGCGGGGTGATCTCGCGCCAGGTCGACCACCTGACCCACCTGGTCGACGACCTGCTCGACATCGCCCGCATTTCCGAAGGCAAGCTCACTTTGCGGCAAGAGGCGCTGGAATTGCATGGCGTGTTCAAGGCGGCGCTGGAAACGGCCGCGCCGATGCTGGAAGCGCGCCATCACAGTTTCAGCGCCGCGCTGCCGTCCGCGCCCCTGTGGGTATGGGGCGACGCGGTGCGGCTGGCGCAATCGATCGGCAACCTGCTGCACAACGCCGCCAAATTCACTTCGCCCCATGGCGTCATCGCGCTGTCGGCGCGCGCCACCGAGGCGGACGGCAAACCGGTGGTGGCGATCACCGTCAGCGACAACGGCATCGGCATCGCCGCCGCCAACCTGCCGCATATTTTCGACATGTTCACCCAGGGCGAATTCGCCCCCGACCGCGCCCACGACGGCCTCGGCATCGGCCTGTCGCTGGTATCGACCCTGGTCCGCCTGCATGGCGGCCAACTGGAGGCGAGCAGCGCCGGCGCCGGCCTTGGCAGCGCCTTCACCGTCACCCTGCCGCTGATCGACGCCCCAAGCGGCGCCGCGGCGATTGAAACTTCGATGGAAACGGCTGCGGCGCCAGCTGCCGCGGCGCAGGGTAAGGTCGACGCCGACGCCGACGCCGACAGCGGCGCTGCCGAGGGCCTCTCCATCATCCTGGTCGACGACAACGTCGATTCGGCCGAGATGATGTGCGACCTGCTCGAGGCGCTCGGACACCGCGCCACCCTGGCCCACGACGGCGCCGGCGCCCTGGCGCTGACCGAGGCACTGGCCGCCGCCGGCGCGCGCGCGCCCGACGTCATGATCCTCGACATCGGCCTGCCCGACATGGACGGCAGCGAACTGGCGCGCCGCCTGCGCGCCATGCCCGCACTGTCGGCCACCCGCCTGGTGGCCCACACCGGCTACGGCGCGCCGCACGACCACGAAAAAACCCGCGCCGCCGGTTTCGATGTGCACCTGGTGAAACCGGCCAGCATCGAGCAGTTACAGGCGGCGCTGCGCGGAAAATAAGCGGCTGGGCGGCGCTTGCGCCGACCGTTGTTTGTCGTCGATTGCCGTTCATATTGCGCAGTGCACTCTTGAGTGCGTGACCGTACAGTCGATCTGCATAATAACGATACGATAAGTCTTTCCCGATTGCTCTGACTTATCGATGCTCTCCGCTGTTCCCCCTTTGCCTTTCTCTGTCCCGGGCGATACCCGCCTTGCCGCCGCTTTGCACGCCTGCGGGCCAGAGCGCCGCCGCCGCTTTGCACAGCCTGGTTGATGCCGGGCTTGACCATCATCCACTGATGCCGTGGCCGGGCGGCGGCGACACGCTGTCGCGCTGGCGCACCCTGGCCGCGGTCGGCGCGCACGACCTGGCCCTGGCCAAGCTGTTCGAAGGCCACACCGACGCCCTGGCAATCCTGCACGAGGCAGGCATCGACCAGCCGGGCGGCGACGATGCAAGTTCCGACAATGTAAATTCGTTCACCTGGGGCACCTGGTGCGCGGAGCCACCCGATGCGCGCCTGCAGCTGCGCCAGGGCGGCAGCGGCTGGTACGTCGACGGCCGCAAATCCTGGTGCTCGGGCGCGCGCACGGTCTCGCACGCGCTGGTCAGCTGCTGGAACGAGGCCGGCGAAGCAGTGCTGGCGGCGGTCGAGATGGGGCACGCCGGCATCGCCTTTGACGCTATCGCCGTGCCCGCGTGAGGAGACGTCGACCCGACGCGGCGCGACATTGTCTGGTTGATCAGCTTCAAACTTGGGAGTAAGCTCGGCAACGCCATTTACTTTTCCAGGAGCGCTCATGAAACGTGTCACCGGCATCGGCGGTATCTTCTTCAAGTCGCCCGACCCCGAACGCCTGACGGCGTGGTACCGCAGCCATCTCGGCATGGACATCGAGGCCTGGGGCGGGGTGGCGTTCCAGTGGGGCGGCCCGGACAATCCGGGCGGCACCGGCACCACCATCTGGAGCGCCTTCAAGCAGGACAGCGACACCTTCAGCGCCCCCTTCATGATCAACTACCGGGTGGCCGACCTGCACGGCCTGCTGACCGTGCTGCGCGCCGAAGGCTGCCAGGTGCTCGACAAGGTGGACGACTCCGAATACGGCAAATTCGGCTGGGTCATCGACCCTGACGGCAACAAGGTGGAGTTGTGGCAACCGCCGGCAGGCAGCTGATAGAAAGTGCTGCCAATTAGCAGGGGGACTGGCAACCGAAGGGTGCCTGTCCCATGCTCGCAAAACTACGCTTACACTTTTGTTTTATTACGGGACGCCCTTTCCACCGGATGCCCCGAACACCTGCCCGGTGGAGTAACTCGACTCGCTCGACGCTAACAGAACGTACACGCCTGCCAGCTCGGCCGGCTGGCCGGGCCGCCCCAGCGGCGTTTCCTTGCC
Organism: Massilia sp.; assembly: GCA_028291845.1. Classification (GTDB taxonomy): domain Bacteria; phylum Pseudomonadota; class Gammaproteobacteria; order Burkholderiales; family Burkholderiaceae_D; genus JAFCUW01. Next base: position 5,125 of record JAQGNM010000322.1, read on the forward strand.
AAACTCGGGCAGCTTGTCTGGCGGCTGCCCGCCGGTCACCTGCAGCGGGGTCCAGAACGGCCCCGGCGCCACGGCGTTGACGCGAATCCCCTTCTTGGCCAGCTGCTTGGCCAGGCCCTTGGTAAAAATCATGATCGCGCCCTTGCTCGATGCGTAATCGATGATGTTTTCGCCCGGGTCGTAAGCGTTGACGGAGGCGGTATTGATGATGGCGGCGCCGTCCTTCAGGTGCGGAACAGCCGCCTTGCTGATCCAGAACATGGCGTACACATTGGTCTTGAAGACGTCGTCGAACTGCTCGCTGGTGATGTCGAGGATCGACTCTTGCGAGGCCTGGCGGGCGGCGTTGTTGACCAGGATATCGAGGCCGCCCAGTTCGCGCACGGCCGTTTCCACCAGGCGCTTGCAGAATGCTTCGGTACGGATGTCGCCGGGAATCGCCACCGCTTTTCTGCCTTCGGCGCGGATCAGGGCCACCACCTCCCTGGCGTCGGCCTCCTCGGCCGGCAGATAGTTGATGGCGACGTCGGCGCCTTCGCGCGCATAGGCGATCGCCGCGGCGCGGCCGATGCCGGAGTCGCCGCCGGTGATCAAGGCCTTGCGCCCGCGCAGCCGGCCCGAACCTTTGTAGCTG
>JAQGNM010000326.1 GCA_028291845.1 Massilia sp.
CAGGTCACAGCAGCCACGGCTCGACGGTGGCGCAGCGCCACGCCGCCGGCGGCGCGCGCGAGGAAGCGGCGCTGGGCTTGCCGTCGGTATTCGAGATCGGCCTGCCGGCCTTGCAGCGTACCTTGCAGGCCGGCCGCGGCATGCGCGCCGCCCGCATCGACGCGCTGTTCGCACTGATGGCCCACATCGGCGACACCAATGTGCTGTACCGCGGCGGTCCAGCCGGCGCCGCGCTGGTGCGCGAGACGGCGCGCGCCTTTGTCGATACCGGCGGCAGCGCCGATCCCGGCTGGCACGCCGCCGCGCTGGCCGCCCACCGCCGCTTTGTCGCCGAGCGCATCTCGCCCGGCGGCGCCGCCGATCTGCTGGCGGCGAGCTGTTTCGTGCACGCGCTGGTTTCCAGGGGTAGGCCATGAGGGTGTCATGAATGCCCGCCTGTTGCTGCTGTGCCCCGGCCAGGGCGGCCAGCACCCGGCGATGAACGAGATGGCGCTGCGCGAGCCGGCCGCCGCCGATTTTCTGGCGCGCGCGCCGCTGCCGGCCGGCGCGCTGTTCGACAACCGGGTGGCGCAGCCGGCGGTGGTGGCGGCAACGCTGGCCATGTGGCTGGCGTTGCGGCCGCGCCTGGCGGCATTGCGCCTGGCGCCGGCGCTGGTGGCCGGCTACAGCGTGGGCGAATTGTCGGCGTATGGCGTGGCCGGCGCCTTCGATCCGCTGACCGTGGTGGCGCTGGCGCAGCGGCGCGCCGCCTTGATGGACCAGGCGGCGCACGGCGCGCAAACGCTGGCCGCGGTCGGCGCTTTGCCGCTCGCCCGCGTGGCCGAACTGGCGGCCGGCCACGGTTTTGCCGTCGCCATCGTCAACGGCCACGACAGTTTCATAATAGGCGGCCCGGCGGCGCGCCTGCCGGATTTACAGGCGCAGCTGGAGGTCGCCGGTGCGCGGGTCCAGCACCTGCCGGTGACGGTGGCGGCCCATACGCCGCTGCTGGCGGCGGCCGTGCAGCCGTTCGCCGACCTGCTGGCGGCCACGCCGTTCGCGCCGCTGGCCTGCCCGGTGCTGTCGGGCGTGGACGCGGCGCCGCTACACGGCGCACGGCAGGCCGTCGACGCCCTCTCGCGCCAGTTGGCCGCGACCATCCGCTGGGCCGACTGCATGGACGCGGCCGCCGAAGCGGGCATCACCGTCGCGCTCGAACTGGGGCCGGGCGCGGCGCTGTCGCGCATGCTGCAAGCGCGCCATCCGCAGATCGCCTGCAGATCAATAGCGGAATTTCGCAGTATCGACGGAGTCGTCAAGTGGATCGAGCGTGCGATAGAATAAGGCGCATCTATTCAATGAAAGCGCAAGGAGAGCGGCAATGCATGGTCTGACTTACTGGATCGCCCAGTTTCTGCTGGCGGCGGCCTCGATGTTCATCGTGCTGATAGTGATGGACCTGGCCGGCGGCGCCAGTTTCGCCGCCAGCTGGCCGATGTCGGCGGCGTATGCGCTGGCGGTGGGTGCGGTGTTTACCGGGATGCGCTTCAGTAAATCACGCCGCCGTTAATCGGCGTCGGGCCTGCTTTTCAGCCGCTCGAGCTGTCCACTTACGAACAATACCGCCAGATGCGCGTGGAATGCAGCCTCGACGACGACTACGGCTTCATGATGGAGGCGGTCTGTAACGGCTGCGAGCCGGACGCTGAGGAGAACATGCTGAAGCAGCTGCGCGCTGGCGCCAGGGAGCGCCAGGCTGAACTGGACAAGTTCCGCAGGGATTACTGGTAGTTCCGCTTTCCTACCACCACTTCGGTTTGACTTGCTTCTTGTCGGGCGTGAGGCAGTGACAGAAAAACCAGAAGGCCAGCACATCGATGAAAATCAGGAAGCCGACCACGAATTCAATCGGCGCCGTCCTCCCTATAGTGCGCTGGAACATGACCCACCCCACAGGCTGCACGAGAAGTATCCCGAACAAGCCTTGAAAGACGATGCTCCACTTCTCCACGAACTTTTTCACCGCGTTAAGGGCCGAGACTAACATGCCTGTAAAGCGCTGGCTCATCTGCGGCTCTCCCTACCGCAGCTGAATTCGTCGATGCTTTGGAATTCGCTGCGCACGTCAAACTGAAAATACTCGACCACGGCACCCACCGCCCCCTGTGAGTATTCCTGTACCGTCTCGCTGTGCTCGTAGGCGTATGTGCCAGCGGTCCACCCGGCCATCGCCGTTGCAATAAGACCTGCACCGAAGGCAGTTCCAGCCGCAATTGCCCCTGACCCCATAGCCGCGAGCCCGCCGGCACCCTCAATGGCATAGGCCGCGCCCACGCCACCGCCAATCGCGGCTGCCATTCCGCCTATCTCCGCCCGCGATGGATCTGACGATTCGGCCATCTGTCCACCCGCGACCTGCTGCATCATCTCTTTCGATATTTCTCGCACGAAACCCTCCTGATCATCACGACAAAATTGTCGCAATGGCCATGGTAGGCTCGTCAAGCATAGTGGTGGCCGTTTTGCGCAAACGCCCGCGTCAAGGCCGATTGCCGATCAAGCGCGAAATTGATCGAGCCTTTTGCCGGCAGCAAAGGCCTCTTTAAGCCAGCAGGGCGTTTATCGAAACCTTTCAAGCCGTTCCTGGGATTGCGACTGCGTGAGCGATCCGGCGCCGGCAGGACACTGTCCCGAGTGCGCGGCGCCCGCCTACGTCGTCAAATCTACCCGCCCGTCACCGGCGGAAAAAACGCCACCTCGGCGCCCGCCTCCACCACCTGGTTCGGCTCGCACATCACCTGGTTATAGGCCATGCGCAACGGCCTGTCGGCGCCCAGCGCTTCGGCCCATTTGCCGCCGCGGGCGGCCAGGTGGGCGCGGATGGCGGCCACCGTGGTGACGCCGTCGGGAATGGTCGCCATTTCGTGGGAGATGTCGAGCGTCTCGCGCACGCTGGCAAAATATCGCAGTTTGATGTTCATCGGTTCTTCGGCAATTTTGACTACAGCAGTTCGCTGAATGGAATGAAGCGCACGGTATCGCCCGGGGCGATGGTCTGGCCCGGCGGATTGTCGACCAGTCCGTCGGCCCACACGGTCGAAGTGAGAACACCCGAGCCCTGGTTGGGAAACAGCTCGAGACCGCCGGCGTCGTTGTACCTGGCCCGTAAAAACTCGTTGCGCCGGTCCGCTTTCGGCCAATTGAAATCGGCGCGCATGGCGAAGGCGCGCGCCGGCTTCGGTGCCGCAATGCCCTGCAGGCGCTCGATGAACGGCCGCACGAACAGCATGAAGGTGATCAGGCTCGACACCGGGTTGCCCGGCAGGCCGATGAAAAAGGCGCCGGGGCGATCCGCTTTGTTCACTTCGCCGAAGGCCAGCGGTTTGCCCGGCTTGACGGCGATCTGCCACATGTTGAGGCGCCCTTCCGCTTCCACCGCCGGCTTGATATGGTCTTCCTCGCCGACCGATACGCCGCCCGAGGTGATGATCAGGTCATTCTCGCGGGCGGCGGCGCGCAAGGTGTCGCGGGTGGCCTGCAAGGTGTCGGGGACGATGCCGAAGTCGGCGATCTCGCAGCCGAGGTTTTCCAGCAGCGCGCGCAAGGTAAAACGGTTCGAGTTGTAGATGGCGCCGGGCGCCAGCACGCCGCTGGGCGCTTCGCCCGGCATGGTCAGCTCGTCGCCGGTGAAAAACACCGCCACCCGCAGGCGCCGCAGTACCGGCAACTGCGCCAGGCCTACCGACGCCGCCAAGCCCAGTTCCTGGCTGCGCAAGCGGGTGCCGGCCGCCAGGATGGTGGCGCCGCGCTCGATGTCTTCGCCCGCGCGGCGGATCCATTCGCCGGGCGGCGGCGCGTGGCGCACCGTGACGGTACCGTCGTC
>JAQGNM010000388.1 GCA_028291845.1 Massilia sp.
CGACGCCAACCTGACGGAACTGTCCACCGAAACGCGCGCCGAAATGGTCCCGATCGACGACAACCTGAGCAACAACGACCTCGATGCGATGGTCAATGAAGAGACCCTGGCCAGCGGAGAAGGCGAGTACCCGCACAAGATGGAGCTGCTGCAGCTGTGGCAATGGGCCTTGAAACTGGAAGCTGCGCGCATGGCCAGGCGCGAAGCATTCGGGCTGCGCCCGGAGCAGAACAACCGGGTCGACTACAATTTTTATGTCGACGACGACGTGGTGTCGGTGGTGAAACGCAAGCGCGGCGCGCCGCTCGACAAGATCGTCGCCGAACTGATGATCTTTGCCAACAGCACCTGGGGCAAGCTGATGCACGACTGCGGCGTGCCAGGGATTTACCGCTCGCAAACCACGGGCGGCCCCGGCTGGGGCGCCAAGCTGCAGGTGCGCATGGTCACCCACGCCGCGCCGCACCAGGGCCTCGGCGTCGACCAATATGCCTGGAGCACCTCGCCGCTGCGCCGTTACACCGACCTGGTCAACCAGTGGCAGATCCTGGCCTGCGCCAGCAACGGCGTCACCGCGCCCCTGGTCGCCCCATTCAAGCAGCGCGATGCCGGCCTGTTCGCCATCGTCTCGGCGTTCGACGCCGCCTACGGCGCCTACAACGACCACCAGCAGAACATGGAGCGATACTGGTGCCTGCGCTGGCTGGGCCAGGAGCGTGCCGGCAAGGACGGCGCCCAGCAGGTCGACGCCGTGGTGCTCAAGGATGAGTTGCTGCGCCTTGGCGACATCCCGCTGGTGATCCGCCTGCCGGGCATGCCGCCGGTGGCGCGCGGCGCCGCGGTGGTCCTCGATATTTTGCGCTGGGACGAGGTCGATCTGACGGTCGAGGCGAGACTGGTCGAGGTGGTCGGCAGCGGCGCGGCCGAAGCGCCGCTTGAAGACGAAGAGCTCGATGACAGTGCCGCCGGTGTTGCCGCTGAAGCCGAAGGCATCGAGACGGCCGAAGTCGTGCCGCCGCCGGCGGCAGACGCACCCTTGTCGAACTGACACGGACATCGCCGCGCACCGCGCCGGGGACGGATTTCCCCTCGGCGCACCGGTGCAAACGCGGTAAAATTAAGATTCCGTACTTCAATAGTTTCAACCGGTGTCGCGTGACGTCCTACTTTCAAAACCGCTCCATGATGATCGCCATCGCCGTGTCGGTGATGTTGCATGCGGCCCTGCTGGCGGTGCGTTTTGTCGCCCCCGACGCCTTTAAGTTGCAGCCGGCCGATCCAGGGCTGGAGGTGATCCTGGTCAATGCCAAGCACGACCGCAAGCCGCTCAAGGCCGACGCGCTGGCGCAGGCCAATCTCGATGGCGGCGGCCAGGCCGACGCCGGCCGCTCGAAGTCGCCGCTGCCGGACCTGAAGAAAAGCGAAGACGGCGACAGCGTCAAGGCCGCCCAGCGCCGCATCGCCGAACTGGAAGCCGTGCAGCAGAACCTGATGACCAAAGCGCGCGCCTCGGCCTACCGGGCCCCGCCACTGACGGAAAAGGACAAGCCCGATCCGGCGCGCACCGGCCAGGACCTGCTGGAGTCCTCAAAGGCGATCGCGCGCGCCACCGCCGAACTGGCCACCACCATCGAAGACCAGAATAAACGGCCGCGCAAAACCTACATCACGCCGAGCACCCAGGAGGTGGGCTACGCGATGTACTACAAGACCATGCAAAAGCGGGTCGAGGAAATCGGCACCCTGAATTTTCCGCAAAAGGATGGCAGAAAGTTGTATGGCGAGCTGGTGCTGTACATCCCGATTTTCCAGGACGGCACCATCTACGTGAAGGATGGCGGGGTGCGCGTCGAGAAAAGTTCGGGCAATCCGGCGCTCGACGCGGCGGCCATCGCCATCGTGCGCCGCGCCGCGCCGTTCGGCAAATTCCCGCCGAATATGCTGTCGACCGACAAGGACGATTTGTGGGTGATCATCACCCGCTTTAAATTTACCCGCGAAGAGCGGCTCGAGACCAATTTGAGGGGCAACTGATGAAGGACCGCTATTTCGTCATCGGCAACCCGGTCGGCCACAGCAAGTCGCCCGGCATCCACGCTGCGTTCGCCGCGCAGAGCGGTATCGATCTCGAATACGCCACCTGCCTGGCGCCGCTCGATGGCTTTGCCGCCACCGTGGCCGCCCTCGCCGCCGCCGGCTGCAAGGGCGCCAACGTCACCGTCCCCTTTAAAATCGAAGCGTTTAACTTGTGTTCGCGCCTGACCGCGCGGGCGCAGGCGGCGGGCGCGGTCAATACCCTGTGTTTCGACGGCGTCGACATCGCCGGCGACAACACCGACGGCGCCGGCCTGGTGGCCGACATCGTCGGCAATGCCGGCGTGGCCATCGTCGGCAAGCGCGTGCTGCTGGTGGGGGCGGGCGGCGCCGCGCGCGGGGTGATCCTGCCGCTGCTCGAACAACGGCCCGCCTCGCTCACCCTGGTCAACCGTACCGCCGCCACCGCCCACGCCGTGGCGGCGCAATTCGACGGGGCCGTCGAGGTAGCCGAATTTGCCGACCTGGCGGGGCCCTTCGATATCGTCATCAACGCCACCTCGGCCAGCCTGGCGGGCGAGGTGCCGCCGATTCCGCCAGGCGTATTCGGCCCCGCCACGCTGGCGCTCGACATGATGTACGGCTCACAGCCGACCGCCTTCATGCGCTTTGCCGCCGGCCATGGCGCGCAGGTGCGCGATGGCCTGGGCATGCTGGTCGAGCAGGCCGCCGAAGCGTTTCACGTCTGGCGCGGCGTGCGGCCGGCCACCGGCTCGGTGCTGGCGGCGCTGCGCGAGGCGGCATGAAGGCCAGGAAGGGTCGGCACAAAGGCGGGCGGCGCTGGATCAAGTGGGTTTTCATCGCGCCGCTGCTGGCGGTGATTTTTTTACAGTTGTATTTTTTCCTGCAGATTTGCTGGTGGTCGCGCTTTAATCCCACCGAGACCAGTTTTATGCGGGCGCAGCTGTCCAGCCTTCGCGACAGCAATCCAAACGCCGCCCTCGAACACCGGTGGGTGCCGTATGCCGCCATTTCGCCCAGCCTGAAACGCGCGGTGATCGCCTCGGAAGACGCCAACTTTGCCGAGCACGATGGCGTCGACTGGGAAGCGTTGCAAAAAGCCTACGACCGCAACACCACCCGTCACAAGGTAGTGGGCGGCGGCTCGACGATCACCCAGCAGCTGGCCAAGAACCTGTTCTTGTCCGGTTCGCGCAGCTATCTGAGAAAAGGGCAGGAGATGGTGATCGCCTACATGCTGGAGACGGTGCTGAGCAAACAGCGCATCCTCGAGATCTATTTGAACGTGGTTGAATTCGGCCGCGGCGTGTTCGGCGCCGAGGCGGCCGCCCGCCATTATTTTCGTATTCCGGCGGCCAGTTTGAATGCGTCGCAGTCGGCGCGCCTCGCGGTGATGCTGCCTAATCCGCGCTATTACGACGCCCACCGCAGCACCAATTATCTGGCGCGTCGGACTTCCGTCATCCTCAACCGTATGAGTTCGGCGGAGCTGCCCTAGTAATACCGGTTCAATACGGGTTCGGTGAAACCACGCCGCCGACGATCCCCACCGAACGGTAGATCGGAAAGCCCGACCAGTCCGACATATTGATGGTGCTGACCGAATCGGCCAGCTTGCGGATCTGGACGGCCGAGGCACCGACCGCCAGCTGTTTGCCGGAGGCGCACTGGGTCGGTCCCTGGCTGACGTTGACAAAATAGATGGCCGCTTCGCTGGCCGGCGCCGGGTTGTTGGTCACCCGCCGTCCCGTGTAATGGCCGGCGCCGGCATCCCAGTTCACCAGCAGGGCCGATTCGACGCTCACGCCGATGCCTCTGGCGGCGCTGTTGGCCAGCAGGCCGCCGCTGCAACCGTACACTTGCGAGCCGGCGCCCGGATAGGGGGCGACCAGGCGCGATACGAAGCTCACCAGGCGCCCCATGCGGTCGCGCGCATCGAGGTGCGAGTCGGTGATGGTGTTGGCCAGCGCCGGCGGCGCGATGAAGCCGCCGCTGACTGCCAGCGGCGCCGGGTCGAGCGTCATGTACTTGTTATAGGGGTTGGCGATGGCCTCCTCCGAGGTGACGGTGCCTTTCAAGGCCGCGTAGTCGAACTGCCCCAGCACGGCCAGGCCGGCGCTGGTGCCGCCGACCGGCACATTGTTTTTCGTCAGCGCGGCCAGGGTCTTGTCCAGCGCCTGGCCTTTCCAGTATTTGATGTAGTCGCTCTGGTCGCCGCCGGCGATCCATACCGCGTTGGCGCGTCCCACCACGGTGTTGACAAAGGGGTCGTTGGCCGCCTTGGTGTTTGGGATGACCAGTGTTTCGACCGAACTGAGGCCGAGCGATGCGCCGCCGACCCAGCCGTCCTCGATCGCGCTCGAGGCGGTCGACGAGGCTGCGTTGCTGTAATAGATATAGGGATTGTAGGCGCCGTCGCCGGTGGCACGGATCACCACCAGCCGCCCGCCGGTACCGGGCTTGATGCCGGCTTGCCGTATCATCCAGCGGAACGCCTCGTCGACGTCCGGGCCGCCGCCCATCAGCACGAACGCGGGAGAGGGCGCGGCGCCGAGCGCCGGCGCCTTGTCCGGATCGCCGACCACGGAATAGGTGTATGGCGGCGGCTTGGCGGCCTGCGCGGCGCCGGCAGTCAACGACAGCGACAGCGACAGCGACAGCGTGAGCAGGGTGGCGATGCGCGGCGCCCGCATGAACAGCTTCGATCGAAAGGTGGTCACGGCTCTCTCCCTGTAAAAAGTAGAGCCATTCTACGCCCGGCGCCGGCATGACAGTCGAGTTCGTCGTTACGGTGGACGAATGTGTGGCGCCACAGGTGACGTCGCCCGCCGCTTGCGGTTACACTTGCGCTAATTTTGACGTCCAGCCGGGTTAATATCGCATGATCAACGTATTCGTCTTACAAAATGGCCGGCTCAACCAGGTGCCCATCGACAGCCGCGAGGACCTTGAACAGGTCGCGCCGGTGTGGGTGGACCTGACCGACCCCAACGACGACGAGCGCGCCTGGGTCAAGGCGATCTATGGCGTGATCCTGCCGGGTGAAGACGAAGTCAAGGATATCGAAGCGTCGGCGCGCTACTACGAAGCGGAAAACGGCGACCTGCACCTGCGCACCGACTTTTTGCTGGAAGAAGACGACGGCCCGTCGCGCATCGTCACCGTCGCCTTTATCCTCGCCCGCAAGATGCTGTTCTCGGTGCACACCGACGATTTACCGGTGTTCCGCCTGGTGCGCATGCGCGCCCGCTCGCGTCCCGGCTCGATCGAAGACTACATGGACGTGCTGCTCGACCTGTACGCCACCGACGCCGAGTACTCGGCCGACGCCCTCGAGGGCATCTACCAGAACCTGGAAGAAGTCTCCAGCCGCGTGCTGCAGGAAGAGTTCACGGATACGGACGCGGCGGCCACCCTGAACGCCATCGCCCACGAGGAAGACTTGAACGGCCGCATCCGCCGCAACATGATGGACACCCGCCGCGCGGTCAGTTTTCTGATGCGCGGCAGGTTGCTGAATGCGGAACAATTCGAGGAGGCGCGCCAGATTTTACGGGACATCGAGTCGCTCGACGGCCACACCTCCTTCTTGTTCGACAAGATCAACT